>NZ_JANZZD010000030.1:0-27568 GCF_026419595.1 Tepidiforma sp.
GGTATAGCCGGCCCAGACGCGCTCGCCGCCGGTGATGGCGGTGGCCGCCGTGTCCTGCTCCGCCAGCGAGGAGGGGCTGCCCAGCGTCGGCAAGCCCTGCCAGGTCGGCCCCGTGAGTGTGCCGCCCAGCACCAGCTCGAAGAACGCCGCGGCGTCGCTGCTGACGAGGAAGCTCTGCCGCTCGAGGATGTCGCGGAACCAGCGCCCGGCGGCCGGCCGCGACGCGGCCCACTGCGCGAACATCGGGTTTTCCCGCACCAGCGGAACGAGCACGTTCGTCATCCACGGCTGCCGAATCGCGCAGGCGCACTTCGCGAGCGATTCCTGCGCCTCCGCCCGCCGGCTCAGGCGGAACTGCGCCATCGCCCTCCGATACCAGGCTGCGGCCGCGAACGGCGCGACGTCCATCTGTTCGAAGGCGTCTGCAGCCTCCCCGGCGAGACGCTCCGCGACGAGCGCGTTGCCGGCGGCGAGGTCGACGGCAGACTGCCGCAGCTTGCAGTACGCAATTTCGTACTGGTTGCCGGAGGCGAGCGCCACGAGCATGGCGCGACGCGCGAAGAAGTCGGCCTGCTGGAGGTCGCCCTGCCCGAGGAACGCCGCCGAGAGGCCAGCGATGGAGAGCGCGGCGAGCGTTTCGTCGAGCGCCTCGGTTGCGCAGATGCGGATCGCCTCTTCGAAGTGTTCCTGCGCCTTCTTGAAATGGCCGAGGGCCAGCTCAGCGTCGCCGAGCGAGCCCGTGGCGTAGGCGACGTTCCGGCGGTTGCCGCAGGAGATGCCTTCCGCCACGGCTTCCTCGAGCACCGCGACCGCGCTCTTGAAATCGCCCGCATCGAGGTGCGCCATGCCGAGGTTGTTGAGGGTCCAGCCGAGGTTCGACGAGCGGCCGAGCGACCGCCAGCCCTGCGCCGCGCGCGTGAGCATCGTCACCGCCGCGGGCGCGTCGCCGTGCATCGCGAGCGCCTGCCCGAGCGTCGACCGCGCGAGCAGGTCGAGCGGGCTCACGTGGTGGCGCTCGGCCTCGTCGATGGCGTCGCGGAGCAGCTCCTCGGCGCGCGGGAAGTTCCGCGTGACGCTCAGCTCGAACTCCGCCCGCTGGTAGGTCACCTCGGCGCGCAGCGCCGGGTCGCCCTCCCAGTCGAGCGCCCGGAGGCGGTCGGCCTCGCGCTGCATCTCTTCGAGGCGGCCGAGCAGCCGCAGCGCGCGCAGCCGCGCGAGGTGCGCGTGCACCCGCGCCGCACCCCGGACAGCCCGGTCCCCGAGCACCAGCCCGGCGAGCCGCAGCGCCTCGTCGGGGTCGCCGACGTGGGCTTCGGTCCGGGCCTTCAGCGCGGCGAGCAGCGGACGCCGGTCGAGCGTCGCGAGCCCGATGGCTGCGAAGGCATCGTTCAGCAGGGAGAACGACCCCCGCAGGATGAGCGCGTGGCCGTGCGCCTCGAGCAGGCCCGCGAGCTGGAGCTCCGAGCCCTGCGCGCGCGCGAGCTCGACCGCCTCGACGGTGCGCCCCGAGCGGACGAGCGCGCCGAGCACGTCGTCGAGGGCCTGGTGGAAGCCCTCAGGGTCGGCGGCGGCGAAGTCCTCGGCGATGAACTGGCGCAGCAGCGGATTGAGGCGGAACTCCCGCGGCGAGAGGTGCTCACAGAGAAAGTCCCGGCGGCTCATCCACGCGGTGAGCTCACGCCAGGCACGCAGACCGAACTCCAGCTCCACCACCGACCGCTCGATGGACGGGTGGAGCGACAGGCGATGGAGCATCCCGCGAAGGCTCGGGGGCACGCGCTCCCACACCTCCGCGGCGAGGTAGCGGTCGAAATCGGCCGCCGTGACGCCGGCGACGGCATCCCCGGCGAGCGTCGCCATGACGCCGACCGGCCAGCCGCCCGTCTGCTCGAGCACCCGGCGCGCGTCGGCCGCCGCTCCGAGCGCCCCGCTCGCCGCCGCGATTTCGTCGACGTCGAAGGCGAGCGTTTCGCGGCCCATGATGACGATGTCGCCGGTCGCCAGCCGCTCATTGAGAGCCGGCACGAACGGCATTTCGCGGCCGCAGAGCACCAGTTCATGCCCGCCCTGCATGGCGTCGATGAGCCACCCGAGGAGCTGGAGCGACTCGTGCGATTCGGCGATCTCGTGGACGTTGTCGAGCACGAGCAGGAGCGGGCGCTCGCACCCCGCTGCCGCGTCGTGCACGGCCGCGCTGACGTAGGCCTGCAGGTCGCTCAGCTTCAACGCCGTGGGGGGCGGCGGCGCCAGCACGTTCCGGGCGAGCGCGGCGCCGATCTGGTGGGCAAAGGCTTCAGGCGCGCGAGCCGTCGCATCGAGGGTGAGCCAGCGCGGCTCGAAGTCCAGCTCTTCGAGCGCCATCGCGACTGCCGTGGTCTTTCCGTACCCGGGCGGCGCGACGACCGCGATGATGCCGCTTCCCACCCCGCGGTGCATTTCGCCCACCACGCGCGGGCGCGCGACGAGCCGCCGCGGCAGCCGGGGAACGGCAAGCCGTCCGCCGGGGCTGGCCTTCGGCCGCGTCGGGGGCACAAGCGTCGCCGTCATCCGATGCCGGAATGGTACGCCTGGCCTCTCAGATTCGCCAGTGGCGCCCCGGTTGACGTTTGCACACCGCCCGGTGTTATGGTGAGGCGGCCAGCGCCCCCGCTGTTGGTGATGTCATGCGATGGTCCTTCCTGCCGGCGCTCGCCGCCGGCCTCCTGCTCCTCATCGCGGCCGCCGCGCCGCGCGAATCAGCCCGCGCCGCCGGCCCCTGCGGCACCCCGCACGACGCTCTCGATGCCCAGGAGCAGCAGTTCCTGCAGCTCATCCAGGCGTGGCGCGACCAGAACGTCAGCCCCTCGACGCCCCTCCAGGTCTCCGGCGCGCTCAACGCCGCGGCCGCGTGGTTCGCCCAGTGGCAGGTCGATAACGGCGCGCCCGGCGGCCACGGCGACAGCTTCGGCCGCAACTGGGCGCAGCGCGCGCTCGATTGCGGCTACACGGGCACCACCTCCGGCGGCACGCCGTACGCCTACGGCAGCGGCGAAGGCATCCGCGCCTACACCAGCAGTCAACCCATCCAGGTGAGCGCGGCCCAGGCCGCGGCCGACATGGCCTACCCCGGGAGCGGCATCTGGGCATCCACGCCCTCCGCGTCGCTGCCCTTCAAGTGCGTCGGCGCCGGCCGGGCTTCGAGCAGCGACGGCCGGCGGGTCGCCTGGGTCGTGGTCATCGCGCAGTACCCGGCGAACCAGCCGTGCCCCGGTGCGGCGGCCTCCGCCCCGACGGCGACGCCGACATCGGCGGCCACGGTGACCCCGTCGCCGACACCGACCCGCACGCCGTCGCCGACACCGACCCCGACGCCGACGCCGCTCCCCCGGCAAGACGGCGCGGCCGTCACGCTCTGGGAGGGATGGAACCTCGTAGTGCTGCCGGCCGGGCCGGTCGACGCCGTCCTCGCGCGGGCAGCTGGCTGCTACGGGGCCGTCTACCAGTTCGATGGGACGCGGTGGCGCCGCTACATTCCCGGCGCGCCCGGGTACGTCAATTCCCTCGGGACGCTCGACGGCGGCCCGGCCTGGGTCCAGGGCACGAGCCGCAACTGCGGATTGGTCCTGCTCTGAAGCGCGGCCCGGCGATTACAGGGCGCCGGGGAGGACGCTGAAGCCCGGCGAGTTCGCGATGGCCTGGCCGAGGGTGACCAGCGCGGCCACGCAGGCGAGCGCGATGAGCGCGAGGATGAGCGCGTACTCGGCAAGGCCCTGCCCCGTTTCGTCGTCCGTCCTTCCGACGCGGGCGCCCAGCCAGGTGGCGAAACGTTTCATGCCGGCAATCCCCCGGTAGTCTCTCCCTGCATCGAGGTTCGGCCGCTGCCGGCCGCTTCAACCGGTCGGGCGCGGGGGAGAATGCGTAACGCTGCCGTGAACCGCGTTGCTGCTCAGGGGACGGCGGCCCGCGCCCGCCCAGCAGCGCAGGCTTCGGCCGCCGCCCGCGGCACGTCGGTGATCACCGTCGTCACGCCGGCCGCCCAGAGCCGATCGAGCGTCGCCCCGAGCGGGTCCCGCGCCTTCAGCGTCCACGCGGCGAGCTCGATGCCCCGCTGCGCCAGCTCCTCGCCGAGCAGCACACCGAGCTCCGCCATTCGGAGGACCGTGCCGATGTCGACCATCCATTCGCGGGCCGCGGGCACCATGCCGTGCAGCTCATCGATGCGCGCCTCGAGGTACTCCCGGGGCGTCGTGTACGGGTTTCGCGCGAGCGGCGAATCGTCCCAGAACCCGTGGATGCCCCGCTGCCGCGGATACGGCGCCTGGCGGCGCGCCGGCGTGTAGTTCAGGAAGAGCGTCGGGTCGAACGCGACAGGAACCTCCGTGAGCTTGCGCAGGTTCCAGGGCGACTGCGACCCGACGATGACGTTCCCCTGGAGCGGCCGGAGCGCGGCCTCGAGCGCCTTCACCCGCGTCGGCGAAATCGGCCGGTTCAGCTTGAGATCCACCTGGAGCATCGTGTCGGAACCGGCCATGGCCTCGACGACCTCGTCGAGGAAGGCGAGCGGCTCGCCCGTCTTGCGGTACGTGACTGCACGGAGGCTCAGCGCGGGCAGCCCGGCGATGGAGCCGGCCCCGGTGGAGTGTCGTTCCAGGGTTCCGTCATGGAAACAGACCATCCGGTCATCGGCGGTGAACCGGACGTCGACCTCGAGCCGCGGCACCCGGGCCTCGACGCATTCGCGAACCGCCGCGAGGGAGTTCGGCGCGTGTTTCCCGCTCAACGTGGCCGAATGACAGCAGAAGACGCGCCGGCGGCCGAGCACGGCAGGAGCCAATGCTTCGCGCAACCATTCGTCGTCGGCGCCCACGCTTCGAGCGTAGCGGTCAGCGCGTTAACGTGCGAGGGAGATACGGTCTACGCGGCTTTCTGCATGCTGGACCGGGCGGGCGCGCCGCGGTAACGTAAACGCAGCGGTTATTGGCAAGTCGCGCAGTTGCCGCGACGCGAAAGGCCCGTGATATACTCCCGCGCGTCCTGAGGGGGCCGCTAGCTCAACTGGCAGAGCAGCTGACTCTTAATCAGCCGGTTGGAGGTTCGAGTCCTCCGCGGCTCACCAGCTCCCTGTTCGACCGCCGGGCAGCCACGCGGCCGCCCGGGCACTTCGTGGGGAAGTGTCGGAATCGGCAGACGAGCATGACTTAGGATCATGTGCCGCAAGGCGTAGGAGTTCGAGTCTCCTCTTCCCCACCACTCGAACCCCGCCCCAGGGCGAACACCGGTCTTGCCGGCCACGCCGGGCGCGAAAGGAGAAGGGATGCCGCTACTCGAGGTCAAAGACCTGCGAACGTACTTCTACACGCAGGAGGGCGTCGTCAAAGCCGTCGACGGCACGTCCTACGTGGTAGAAGAAGGAGAAACGCTCGGGCTCGTCGGCGAATCCGGCTGCGGGAAGAGCGTTTCCGCGCTCTCCATCCTCCGCCTGATCCCCCAGCCGCCCGGCAAGATCGTCTCCGGCGAAATCATCTTCAAGGGGCGCGACCTCCTGAAGCTGGACGAGGATGAGATCCGGAAGATCCGCGGCAACGAGATCGCCATGGTCTTCCAGGAGCCGATGACCTCCCTCAACCCGGTCCTCACGATCGGCCGCCAGCTCACGGAGACCCTCGAGCTCCACATGGACCTCCACGGGCAGGCCGCCCGCAACCGGGCGGCCGAGCTGCTCGAGATGGTCGGCATCCCCGAGGCGAAGCGCCGGCTCGACGATTACCCGCACCAGTTCTCCGGCGGCATGCGCCAGCGCGTGATGATCGCCATGGCGATGAGCTGCAACCCGAAGCTTCTGCTCGCCGATGAGCCGACGACCGCGCTCGACGTGACCATCCAGGCCCAGATCCTCGAGGTCATGAACCGCCTCAGCCGCGAGTTCGGCACCGCGGTCATCATCATCACGCACAACCTCGGCGTGGTCGCGCGCTATGCGGACCGCGTGAACGTGATGTACGCCGGCCGGGTCATCGAAACGGCCTCGGCCGTCGAGCTCTACCGGAACCCGAAGCACCCGTACACCGTCGGCCTGCTGAACTCGGTGCCCCGGCTCGATGAGACCCGGAAGGAGAAGCTCATCCCGATCGAAGGCCTCCCGCCGGACCTCGCCCACCTGCCGCCGGGCTGCCCGTTCTATCCTCGCTGCGCCTGGCGCGTCGACAAGTGCCGCGAGGAATACCCGCCCTTCAACCTGGTAGGCGAAAAGCACTACGCCGCCTGCTGGGAATCTGAACGTGTCCGCCGGGAGGTGCCAGTTGGCGCAGCAAACTAGCTCCACCACGCGACAGGGCCGCGCCGCCATCGGCGACACCCTCGTCCAGGTCGACAACCTGAAGGTCTACTTCCCGGTCACGTCCGGCATCATCTTCCAGCGGAAAGTCGCCGACGTCCGCGCCGTCGACGAAATCTCGTTCGAAATCCGGCGCGGCGAGACGCTCGGCCTCGTCGGCGAATCCGGCTGCGGGAAGAGCACGACCGGCAAGGCGATTCTCCAGCTCACCCGGCCGACCGCCGGCTCCGTCGTCTTCGACGGCACCGACCTGACGAAGATCAAGGGGGGCGAACTCCGCCGCTTCCGCCGCCGCATGCAGATGATCTTCCAGGACCCCTACGCGAGCCTGAACCCGCGCATGTCCGTCGGCAGCATCATCAGCGAGCCCCTCACCATCCACAAGCTCGCCAGCGGCAAAGAGAAGAAGGAGCGGGTCCAGCAGCTCCTCCAGACGGTCGGCCTGAACCCGTACTTCGCGAACCGCTTCCCGCACGAGTTCTCCGGCGGCCAGCGCCAGCGCATCGGCATCGCCCGCGCCCTCGCGGTTGAACCGGACTTCATCGTCTGCGACGAGCCGGTCTCCGCCCTCGACGTCTCCATCCAGGCCCAGATCATCAACCTCCTGCAGGACCTGCAGGACCAGTTCGGCCTCACCTATCTGTTCATCGCCCACGACCTCTCCGTCGTGCGCCACATCTCGGACCGCGTCGGGGTCATGTACCTCGGCCACATGATGGAGCTCACCGACCGCGACTCCATCTTCGAAAACCCGCTCCACCCGTACACCAAGGCGCTCCTTTCGGCGGTGCCGATTCCCGACCCGGACGTGGAGCGGAAGCGCGAGCGCATCATCCTCCTCGGCGACGTGCCGAGCCCGCTTCGCCCGCCGCCCGGCTGCGTCTTCCACACCCGCTGCCCGATCGCGATCGACGAATGCCGCGCCCGCCGGCCCGACTGGCGGAACGTCGGCACGGCCGACCGCGAGCACTGGGTCTGGTGCCACCGCGTCTGACCCGAGCGGAGCATCGCACCGAAAAGGGAAGGGGGCCGACGATCGGCCCCCTTCGTGCGTTCGCTGCGGACCCGGCGGCCGCCTACACCGCAGCCGGCTGGAGCGCCCGGTTGACCCGCGGCAGCACTTCGCGCGCCAGCAGCTCCATCGACTGGCGCCACGGCCCCGGGGCGTCGGCGTAATCGAACCCCAGCACGAGCAAGGTGCCGAAGCCGCCGACTTCCCGGTGCATCGCCAGCAGCTTCTCGGTCACCGTCTCGACCGACCCCACGAGCCAGCCGTGGTCGACGAAGTACTCCGGCGTGAGGTCGGCAGCCGAGACCGACGAGTCTGTCGTCATCCACTGGGCGAAGTCGAACGCCCGGAAGAGCGGCAGCAGGTACTCGCGCTCCTGCCGGCCCATGTTCCCCTCCAGGCACCAGCGGCGCGCCTCGGCGTCGGTCTCGCCGACGAAGACTTCGCGCACGATGCGCCAGCTCGCGCGGTCGGCCGGCCGGCCAGCGGCCTGCGCCGATTCTTCGTACACGTCCCAGTGCGTCTTGATGTAGTGCGGGCTGAGATTCAGGCTCATCGGGATGAAGCCGCGCTCACCGGCCAGCTTGAGGGTGTCGGACCGCGGGCTCAGCCCGGCGATGCCGATCGGCGGATGGGGCTTCTGGTAGGGCTTCAGGTGGTGATAGAGCAGCCCGTCGACCATCGGCGGCGGGACGTGCACCGTCCAGTACTGGCCCTCGTACCGCATCTCGCCGTCCGCCTCCCAGATGCGGAGGATGATGTCGAGCGCTTCCGCCGTCATTCGCCGGTTCTCGCCCGAGGCCCCGTCGACATCGAACAGGTGCCAGTCCGATGGGAGACCGCTCGAGCCGACGCCGAACATGAACCGGCCCTGCGCGAGGTGGTCGAGGTAGGCGACCCGGGCCGCGAGCTCCGCAGGGTGGTGGTAGGGCAGCAGGTGGGCGCCCGGCGCCAGCTTGATGCGCGACGTCTGCAGCAGCGCCTGCGCGATGAGCAGGTCGGGCGCGGGCACCGGCTCCCAGATGGCCGTGAAGTGCTCCCCGATCCACGCCTCCGAGAACCCGAGCTCGTCGGCCCAGCGGATCATCTGCAGATCCCACTGGGCGCCGTCGTACGGCGACCGCTCCGGCGGATGGGTCGGCATCATGAACAGTCCGAGTTGCATGGTCACCTCCGCCAGCCATGCTATCGCACGATAGACAGATTCGATGCCTGCGATGCACGACTTTTGACGAACGTCAAGGCGTGGGGGTCGTGACAGGGGTCGCGCCGGGCGGCGTCGCCGTCGCGGGCATCGGCGGCATCTGCGTACCCGCCGGGGTCGGTGTGGCGGCCGTCGGCGAGGGGCTCGGCGATGGCGTCGGGCTGGGCGCTTCCGTCGGTGTCGGGCTGGGGGAGGGCACGGGCGACGGGGCGGGCGTCGGCGTGGGCTCCGGCGCGCTCGTGGGGACCGGCGTGGGGGCGGGCGGCTGGCCGCTTCGTCCGCCATCGGTAAGCAGGGCAGCGAGCAGCACCCCGGCGCCGGCTGCGAACATCAGAACCCCGACCACGGCGACGACCGTGAACCAGCCGGCGCCCGAGCCCCTGCGGCGCGCGGGCGGCGCCGGCGCGCGCGGCACCCGGGCCGTCGTGTGCCGCCGCAGCTCCGGCGGGCGGCCCGGCGGCGCCGCGATCGGCGCGGAGGCCGCCGGCCCGGCGGGAATGGAGCCGAGCGCCGCCCCGAACGCATGGAGGTCCGGGTAGCGCGCCGAGGGTTCGACGGAAAGCCCCCGCGCCAGCACCGCCTCGAACGCGGCCGAGGCGCCCGGGGCGAACCGCCGGAGCGGCGGTGCGGGCGCGGCCAGCCGCTGACCGGCGACAGCCGCCGGCGAGCTCCCGGCCCAGGGCAGCCGCCCTGCGGCCGCCTCGTAGAGCGTCAGCGCCAGCGCGTACTGGTCAGAGGCCGGCGACGGCGGCGAACCCTGGATGACCTCCGGGGCGAGGTAGGCGATGGTGCCGAGCAGGTCGTTCGCCATCGCCGGCGAGAGCGTCCGCCCGAGCGTCTCGGCCACGCCGAAATCGGCCAGCTTCGCCGCCCCGTGCTCGTTCACGAGGATGTTTTCCGGCTTCACGTCGCCGTGGACGATGCCCTGTTCGTGGGCGTAGGCGAGCGCGGCCGCGACCTGCCGCCCGAGCCGGAGCGCTTCCTGTTCGGTGAGCCGGCCCTGGGTGGCGATGAGCTGGCGCAGGGTATAGCCGTGGACGTACTCGGTGACGATGTAGCGTTGGCCTTCGTGCTCCCCGGCGTCGTAGACGGCGACGATGTTGGGGTGCTGGAGCCGCGCGACGACCCGCGCCTCGCGTTCGAAGGCCGCGACCGCTTCGGGGTCGATCGCCTCGGTAAGGGACGCATGGAGCGCCTTGAGCGCGACCCACCGCCCGAGCCGGAGGTCCTCGGCGAGCCACACTTCGGCCATCCCGCCGGTTCCGAGCAAGCGCTCGAGGCGGTATCGTCCGTCTACGATGTCCGCAGCGGAGAGCGTCAGGTGAACCTCCAGCAGGCGCTTTCGCGGGAGCGGGCAGCCGAGGCGGCGCTCCTGGCCGGGCCGCTGGCGCTGCTGCTCCTCGGCTGGCGGGCGCTCGCGGCGAGCGGCTTCGAACTGCCCGGCGGCATGGTTCGCATCGTAGCGCAGGCCGCGCTTTGCCTCATCGCGATGCACCTCGCGCTCCGGGCCGTCGCGCCGCGCGCCCGGCCGGAAGTGCTTCCCGCCGTCGCCCTGCTGGCGCTCCTCGGCGTCGTGTTCGTCGCACGTCTCGCGCCGGCCTCAGCCGCCCAGCAGGCGAACTGGCTTGCGCTCGGCGTCGCCGCGTTCGCCATGGGCCTCGCGGCTGGCCGGGTGCCGGCCCGGCTGCGCTCCCTCACCTATTCGAGCGGCCTGCTGGCCGTCGCCGTCCTCGTCGTCACCGGCCTCGTCGGCGAAACCATCAACGGCGCACGGCTCTGGGTCCGCATCGCGGGCCAGTCCGTCCAGACCACCGAGTTCATCAAAGCGTTCCTGATTCTCTTCCTCGCCGGCTACCTCGCCGATGCCGGCGGGGCGCTCTCGCGGCCCGTGGACCGGCTCGCCGCGGCCCGGGTGCCCGGGGCGGCCTACGTGCTGCCGCTCGCCCTCGTGCTCGCCGGGGCCGTCGCCGCGCTCGCGCTCCTGCGCGACCTCGGGTCGATCGCGCTGCTGCTGCTCCTCGCCATCGCGATGCTCTACCTCGCCACCGGCCGGGTCCGGTTCGCGGCCGCAGGGTTCGCGATGGTCCTCGCGACTGGCCTCGTCGGCTACCTCGTCTTCGGGCATGTGCAGGCCCGGGTCGACGCCTGGCTCGACCCCGGCGCCGACCCGGCGGGCAGCGGCTACCAGTCGCTCCAGGCGACGTATGCGGTCAACGCGGGCGGCGTCCTCGGCGCCGGGCTGGGCCGCGGGATGCCAACCGTCGTCCCGGCGGCCTCGACCGATTATGTCTTCACTGCGGTGGCCGAAGAGCTGGGCCTCGCCGGGGCTGCGGGGGTGGTGCTCGCCTACGCCGTGCTGCTCCATGCCGGGCTGCGGGTCGCCGCCGAACAGACGGGCACCTACGAGCGCCTGCTCGCCGCGGCCGTCGCCCTCCTGATCGCCATCCAGGCCGCGGTCATCATCGCCGGGAACCTCCGGCTCATCCCGACGACGGGCATCACCCTGCCGTTCGTCAGCTACGGCGGTTCGAGCCTCGTCGTAAACCTCGGCCTCGTCGGGCTCCTGCTCGGGCTGTCGCATGCCGCCCGCGCCAGCCGGACTTGACGCCGTCTACAGCCGGACCAGCCGCACGTTGTAGATGCCGTCGATCGCTTCGACCTGCGCCAGCTGCTCCGACGTCGGCTCTTCGTCGACGGCGATCAGCATCAGGGCGCGCCCGCGGCGGGCGCGCCGCCCGACCTGCATCGACTGGATGTTGATGTCGAACTGGCCCAGCAGCGTCCCGACGCGTCCGATCATCCCCGGGCGGTCTTCGTTGTCGCAGACGATGATGCACATCCCGCGTTCGGGCGCGATATCGACGTCGAGCCCGTTGATGAGCACGATGCGCGGCTGCCCGCGCTCGACCGTGCCCGACACCGCGACCTCCGCCTCGCTCGTCTTCACCTTGACGCTCACCAGATTGAGGAACACTTCGTGGGAAGCCCGGGTCGTCTCGCGGATGTCCCAGCCGCGGCTCGTCGCGATGAGGTGCGCGTTGACGATGTTGACGTTCTCTTCGCTGATTGGGCGGAGCAGGCCGCGGATCACCGCCGCGCGCAGCGGCGTCGTGTCGTGCTCGGTGATTTCGCCGTAGTACTCGATGTCGATCGCTTCGAGCTTCCCGGTGACGAGCTGCGTCGCCACCATGCCGAGCTGCTCCGCGACCCCCATGTAGGGACCAACCACCTGGAGTGTCTCCGGCGCGAGGAGGGGGGCATTCACGGCATAGCGTGCCGGCCGGCCTTCCAGCACGTCGACGATCTGCTCCGCGACGTCGATCGCGACGCGCTCCTGCGCCTCCGCCGTCGAGGCGCCGAGGTGCGGCGTCGTGATGATGCGCGGGTCGCCGAGGAGCGGGTTGTCGGCAGGCGGCGGCTCCGACGTGAAGACGTCGACGGCGGCACCCGCTACCTTGCCGCTCCGCACCGCCTCCGCGAGGGCCGCTTCATCGATGATGCCGCCCCGCGCGACGTTGATGATGCGCACCCCGTCCTTCATCTTGGCGAGCTCGGCGGCGCCGATCATCCCCTGCGTCGCCGCCGTAAGCGGCGGGTGCACCGAGATGAAGTCGGACAGCATCAGGAGCTGCTCGAAGTCCACCGATTCGACGCCGAGGGCACGCGCCCGTTCCACCGGCACGAAGGGGTCGACGGCGAGCACGCGCATCTCCATCGCGACCGCCCGGCGGGCCACCTCCGAGCCGATTTTGCCCAGCCCGACGATGCCGAGCGTCTTGCCGCGCACTTCGGTGCCGATGTAGCTCTTCCGGTCCCACTTGCCCGCGCGCATCGAGGCATCGGCCTGCGGAATGTGGCGCGCGAGCGCCATGAGCAGCGCGATCGTGTGTTCCGCGGCTGCGACGGTATTCCCCTGCGGCGCGTTCACGACGATGACGCCGCGCTCGGTCGCCGCATCGAGGTCGATGTTGTCGACGCCGACGCCCGCGCGGCCGACGACCTGCAGCTTCGCCGCCGCCTCGATGACGGGCCGCGTCACCTTCGTCTCGCTCCGCACGACGAGCGCGTCGTACTCCGGAATCGCCGCGATGAGCGAGTCCTGCGGAAGGCCGGTGCGAACGTCGACGTCCGCGACGCGCCGCAGGAGTTCGATGCCTTCGGGGGCAACCGGGTCGGCGATGAGGACACGGGGACGGCGTGACTCAGACATGGGCTGGAGCTTCTCCTTGAGGGTGGCGAGCGCGAGTTCGATGGCGGGCGGGATGCGCGTCTTGCCGGCCTCCCAGCGGCTGATCGTGCCCTGGTCCACGCCGAGCGCTTCCGCCATGGTGCTCTGCGAGAGGCCCAGTGCCGTCCGTGCCGCGACGAACTCGTCCGGGGTCATCGTGCTATGCAGTATGCATGACGCACCCGGCCTATGCAAACTGCATAGGCCGGGTGTGCTCGAACCGCGCCGGGGAACGCGTCAGACCTTCGCGCCAGCCTCTGCGAGCAGCTTCTCCACGACGTCGAGCGCCTCCGCGACTTCCGCCTGGTGCACCCAGCCGAGGTGGCCGACCCGGAAGATCTTCCCCTCGAGCTTGCCCTGCCCGCCGCCGAGCACCACGCCGAACTCTTCGCGGGCGCGCCGGCTGATCGCCTTCCCGTCCACCCCTTCCGGCCACCACACGGCCGTCACGGTATTCGAAGCGTACCGCTCGTCGACCGGGACGAGTTTGAGGCCCATCGCCTTCACGCGTTCGCGGGTGTAGTTGGCGATGGCTTCGTGCCGGGTGAAGATGCCTTCCAGCCCTTCGGCGCGCATCAGCTCGAACGCCTTATCGAGCGCGTAGTAGACGGACATCGCCGGGGTCCACGGGTTCTGCAGCTTCGCGAGCGAATCGCGTGTCTTGGCGGCGTCGAAGTAGTAGCGCGGCATCTTCGCCTCAGCGTTCGCCGCCCATGCCCGCTCGCTCAGGTAAACGAACGCAAGCCCGGGCGGGACCATCCAGCCCTTCTGCGAGCCGCTGACGACGACGTCGAGCCCCCAGCGCTCGACCGGGCACGGGATGGAGCTCATGCTGCTCACCGCGTCGACGAGGATGAGCCGGTCCCGGGCGCGGACCTCTTTCGCGATCGCCTCGAGCGGGTTCGTCACGCCCGTCGACGTCTCGTTGTGCGTGACGAGCACGGCCTTGATGGACGGATCCTCGTCGAGCATCCGCGCGATGACCGCCGGGTCAGCCGCCTCGCCCCATTCGGTCGCGTAGCTGACGACATCGGCGCCGTACGCCTTCGCGATCGACTTGAACCGGTCGCCGAAGGAGCCGATCGAGACCGAGAGGACGCGGTCGCCGGGGCTCAGCGTGTTGACGACCGCCACTTCGAGGCCTCCCGTGCCCGAGGTCGTGAACGAGAGGACGTCGGTGGAGCTGCCGAACACCCAGTTCAGCCCATCGGTCACGCGGCGGAGGATCTGGGCGAACTCCGGGCCGCGGTGGTTCATCATCTGCATCGCGCCCGCAGCGAGGACCTCCTCGGGGCAGGGCGTCGGGCCAGGGATGCGCAGGTTCACAATCGTCTCCGGGGGAAGATGGTGCCTTCATCGTCAGCGGTCATCGGCGATGGGTCAATCGAAGATGCAGCGCCCGCAAACGGCACATTCGATAGCAAGAACTTCATCCGTCTATCACCTGTCCAGCATCACGCAGTGATGTGCGAGGGTTGACCCGCGCCGGGGACCGGGCATATAGTCCGCCGAAAGTTACGGATTTCACAACCCCGCCATGGCGCTTGAAATCCCCGAAGTCGTCATCAACCGCCTCCCGGTATATGCGCGCGCACTCGCCGAGCTGGCAGCCCGGGGCGAGACGGTCGTCAGCTCGCAGGCGCTCGGTGAACTGCTCGACGTGACGCCCGCGCAGATCCGGAAGGATCTCAGCTACTTCGGCCGGTTCGGCAAGCAGGGCCGCGGCTACAACGTCCAGGGCCTCCTCTCCAAGCTCCGGGAAATCCTCGGCATCGACCGCCAGTGGCGGGTCTGCCTCGTCGGCGTCGGGCGCCTCGGCCAGGCGATCGCCGAGTACGGCGGGTTCGGGCCGCAGGGTTTCCACATCGTTGCCGCCTTCGATGCCAACCCCGGCGTCGTCGGGCGGGAGGTCGGCGGCGTCACCGTCCGCCACATCGACGAGCTCGACGACTACCTCAGGGCGAACCGGGTCGATATCGGCATCGTCGCCGTCCCGGCCGTCGAAGCCCAGTCGGTGGTCGATCGGCTGGTCCACGCCGGCATCAAGGCGATCCTGAACTACGCCCCCATCACGGCCCACGTTCCGCACGACGTCACCATCCGGCACATCGACCCGGTGCTCGCCATGCAGAGCATGACCTTCTACATCAAGCGCAGCGAGTACGGCGGCGCGAAATAGGGAGGGTGCCGGCAGCCGGTGAACGGCCCGTAGCCGTCAGCGCTGCTCGGCCTGCGGGAACATACCGACGAGGTTCTCCTCCTCGGTCGGGAGGCTCCGCTTGATGACGTCCAGGTGGTCGAGCGCGATGCCGGCGCCGATGGCGACACACTCGAGCGGATTGTCGGCCACGTAGCAGGGCACGCCCGTCTCCTGCGTCAGCAGCTCATCGAGATGGCGGAGCAGCGCCCCGCCGCCCGTCAGGACGATGCCGCGGTCGATGACGTCAGCCGCCAGTTCCGGCGGCGTCTTCTCGAGCACCGCCCGCACCGTCTGAACGATGGTCCCGAGGCAGTCCTGGATCGCCTGCGCGACCTCGGTCGAGGTGAGCGAAATCGTCTTCGGCAGCCCGCTCAGCTGGTCTCGGCCGCGCACCTGCGTCGCCAGCCCCTCATCGATGGGCAGCGCGCTGCCGATGGCGATCTTGATCTCCTCGGCGGTCTTTTCGCCGATGATGAGGTTATGTCGCCTGCGGACGTAGGCGATGATCGCTTCGTCGATCCGGTCGCCGGCCATGCGCACCGATTCGGAAACGACGATGCCGTAGAGCGAAATCACCGCGGCCTCGGTCCGGCCGCCGCCGATGTTGACGACCATGTTGCCGCGGGCCGTGCCGATCGGAATCCGCGCGCCGATCGCCGCGGCGAGCGGTTCGGGCACGAGGTGGGCGGGCTTGCGCGCCCCCGCCTGCTCGGCCGCGTCGCGGACGGCGCGCTGCTCGACGCTCGTCACCCCGGCCGGGACGGTGACCATCACCTCCGGCCGGATGAGATTGAACCGCCCCGTCACGAGCCCGATGAAGTAACGGAGCATCGCCTCCGTCGTGAGGTAGTCGGCGATGACCCCGTCGCGCATCGGCCGGATGACGCTGATGGAGCCCGGCGTGCGGCCCTGCATCGCGCGCGCTTCGTTGCCGACCGCGACGATGGCGTTGTCGCGGTTGTGCCGTGCGACGACGCTCGGCTCGTTGACGACGATGCCCTGTCCTTTGACGTAGACGAGGATGTTCGCGGTGCCGAGGTCGATGCCGACTTTCTTCGGGGCGAGGAACTCGAAGGCCATCAGGCGCGCTCCACTTCGACGCCCATCGTACGCAACTTCTCATCGAGCCGCTCATAGCCGCGGTCGAGGTGGTAGATGTCGTCGATGACCGTCGTGCCCTGCGCCACGAGCGCGGCGAGGAGCACCGCCGCGCCGGCCCGGACGTCGAGCGCGCGCACCCGCGTGCCGTGGAGCGGCGTCGGCCCGGAAACGATCGCCGACGACCCGGTCGAGACGATCTCGGCGCCCATCTTCCGCAGTTCGCTCACGTAGAGCATCCGGTTGTCGAAGACCCGCTCATGGATGATCGAGACGCCGTTCGCCTGCGTCAGGAGCGCGCCAAAAGGCGCGTGCAGGTCGGTCGCGAGGCCGGGATAGGGAAGCGCCTGGAAGCTGACCGCCCGGATGGGCTCGCCGCCGCGGACGAGCATCCCGCCCGGTTCCGTCGTGATGGCGGCCCCCGTCGCCCTCAGCTTGTGCAGCAGGGCATCCATCACATCCCATGGCGCTTCCTCGAGGAACAGCTCGCCGCCGGTCATCACCGCGGCGATCGCCCAGGTTCCCGCTTCGATGCGGTCGGGCATCACCCGCGCGCGGGTGCCGTGGAGGCGTTCGACGCCGTCGATTTCGAGAATCTGGCTGCCGATCCCGGCGATGCGCGCCCCCATCGCATTGAGCAGGTGGCAGAGCTCCTGCACCTCGGGCTCCGTCGCCGCGTTCACGATGGTCGTGTGCCCGCGCGCGAGGACGGCGGCCATCATCACGTTCTGCGTGCCCGAAACGGACGGGTAGTCCATGAAGACCCGCGTCCCGGTGAGTCCGTTGGGGGCTCGCGCGACGAACCGTTCGCCTTCCCGCGTGACGGAGGCACCCATCGCTTCGAAGCCGGAAAGGTGGACGTCGATCGGCCGCTGGCCGATGACGTCGCCGCCCGGGGGCGCCGACGCTGCGAAGCCGTGACGGCCGAGCAGCGGCCCCATCACCTGGAACGACGCGCGGTTTTCGCTGATGAGCTCCGTCGGCGCCTCGCAGGTGCTGACGCCGGCGGCGTTGAGCAGGAGCGCGTGGTCGGGAAGCCGCTCGACGACGGCGCCGAGGCTGCGCAGCAGGTCGGCCAGCGAATCGACGTCGGTGATGTACGGGACGTTTTCGAGGACGACGTCCTCGTCGGTCAGGAGCGCGGCGCACATCGCGGCGAGCGCGTGGTTCTTCGCGCCCGAGATGCGCACCCGCCCGCGCAGGACGGCGCTGCCCTGGACGATGTACTTGCCGCCGCGCACGCGGGTGGTCATTCCGAAGGTCAGTCTAGGGGCTCGTGCCGCATCAAGCGAACGGCCCGCCGGGCGTCGTACGACCTCCCGGCGGGCCGAAAACCGCACACCATGCCCCGCGGGGCGGCGCTACACCTGCGGCCGGCCGGTGGTGCGCCGCCGCCGCTGCTCGGCGACACGGAGCCGAAGCAGGGCGCGCTGGAGGGCCGCCTGCGCGCGCGCGAGGTCGACGTCGCGGTCGGCCTGCTCGCGGAAGCGGCGGATGCGCTCCTCCGCGCGGCGCCGCGCCTCTTCGGCCCGCGCGATGTCGATCTCCTCGGCAGCCTCGGAGGCGTCGGCGAGGACCGTGATGTGGTCGTTCTTCACCTCGAGGAAGCCGCCGGTGACGACGAATGCATCCTCCTGGCCCGCGCGCCGGATGACCATCTCCCCCGGTTCGAGAGTCGTCATCAGGGCCGCGTGCTTCGGGTAGATGGCCAGCTGCCCCTCGGCGCCGGGGACGATGAGCGCATCGACCCCCGGTTCGACGCGGACGATCCGTTCGGCCGTGATGAGCTCGACAGTGAGCGGCATCGGTTACTCCTGCGCCAGCCGCCGGCCCTTTTCGACCGCGCTGTCGATGTTGCCGACCATGTAGAACGCCTGCTCCGGCAGACCGTCGTGCTTGCCTTCGAGAATCTCCTTGAAGCCGCGCACGGTCTCGCGCACCGGCACGTACTGGCCGGGGTTGCCGGTGAACTGCTCGGCCACGAAGAACGGCTGCGTGAGGAAGCGCTGGATTTTCCGCGCCCGGGCCACGGTCAGCTTGTCTTCGTCCGAAAGTTCGTCGATGCCGAGGATGGCGATGATGTCCTGCAGATCCTTGTAGCGCTGGAGGACGCGCTGGACGCCGCGCGCCACCTCGTAATGCTCCTGGCCGACGACGCGCGGCTCGAGCGCGCGGGAGAACGACGCGAGCGGGTCCATCGCCGGGAAGAGCGCCTGCTCGGCCAGCGACCGTTCCAGCGCAACGACCGCGTCGAGGTGGCCGAACGTCGTCGCCACGCCGGGGTCGGTGTAGTCGTCGGCCGGCACGTAGATCGCCTGGAACGACGTGATCGAGCCCTTCTTCGTCGAGGTGATGCGCTCTTCGAGCTCGCCCATTTCGGTCGCCAGCGTCGGCTGGTAGCCCACCGCGGAGGGCATGCGGCCGAGGAGCGCGGACACCTCCATACCCGCGAGCGTGTAGCGGTAGATGTTGTCGACGAAGAACAGGACGTCGCGGCCCTCTTCGTCGCGGAAGTACTCGGCCATCGTGAGCCCCGTGAGCGCGACCCGGAGGCGCACGCCGGGCGGCTCGTTCATCTGCCCGAAGACCATCGCCATCTTCGGGAGGACGCCCGATTCCTTCATTTCGTGCCAGAGGTCGTTGCCTTCGCGGGAGCGCTCGCCCACGCCGGCGAAGACGGAATAGCCGCCGTGCTCGCGGGCGATGTTCGAAATCAGCTCCTGAATGACGACCGTCTTGCCGACGCCCGCGCCGCCGTACAGGCCGACCTTCCCACCGCGGACCAGCGGCGCGATGAGGTCGATGACCTTGATGCCCGTCTCGAGGACGGACGGCGCGGTCTCCTGCTCCTCGAAGGTCGGCGGCTCGCGGTGAATCGCCCAGCGGGGCGCGTCATCGGGCGAGGGGAGGTCGTCGATCGGCTGGCCGAGCACGTTGAACATGCGGCCGAGCGCCTTCGGGCCGACCGGCACCGAAATCGGCGCCCCGGTATCGACCGCGCGGACACCGCGGCGGAGGCCGTCCGTCGAGTCCATCGCGAGGCAGCGCACCCAGTTGTTGCCGAGGTGCTGCTGGACTTCGGTCACGAGGACCGAGCCGTCCTCCTTGTAGATGTTGACGGCGTTGTACAGCGCCGGCAGCCGGTCCGGCGGGAACTCGACGTCGATAACGGTCCCGATGACCTGGACGACGCGTCCTTCGGTGGCAGTCATGACCATGGCAAGACCTCCGCGTGATTGGCGACGAACGTGATGGCGGCAGCGCTCATGCGGCTGCTCCGATGAGCGACCCCAGGTCGACCTGGGTGAGTGATTCGAATTCGCGGTCCGGGTCCGGAAGCGGCAGGCCCCGGGTGTACTCCGTCCTCACGGCCCACACCGTCATCCCGGCAGCACGGGCCGAGAGAATGCCGGCCGGCGCGTCTTCAAAGGCGAGGCACCCGCGTGCCGGGGCCTCCAGCCGGTGGGCGGTCAGCAGGTAGATTTCCGGGTGCGGCTTCCCCTCGCGCACCTCGCTGCCCGTCACGATGACGTCGAAAGCATCGAGCAGCCCGATGCGCTCCAGGCACGCCTCCACCCACGGGCGGATGGAGGACGACGCCACCGCGAGCGGGACGCCGGCGTTGGCGAGCGAGGTCACGAGTTCCCGCGCGCCCGGGAGGGGCGCCGCATGTGTCCGGTACTTTTCGAGCATCAGCTCCCGGTAGCGTGCCGCGTACTCATCGAGCGGGCGCCGAAGGCCGAGGTCGCGCGCCATGTCCTGCCAGCCGGTCTTCGTGCCCATATACGGCTTGTAGGCCTCGAGCGAAATCGACAGGCCTTCTTCGGCCAGCAGCTCGTTGACTGCGCGGAAATGCAGCGGCTCGCCGTCCACGAGGACGCCGTCCATATCGAAGATGACCGCTGCGAACCCGGCCAGCGTCAACCCTCCAGCGCCGCGGCGCCCCCGACGATGTCGAGGAGCTCCTTCGTGATCTGCTCCTGCCGCGCCTTGTTGTAGGTCAGCGTCAGTTCACGCGTGATTTCGTTCGCGTTGTCTGTCGCGTTCTTCATCGCGACCATCTGAGCGCTCTGGAAGCTCGCCGCGTTCTGCAGGATCGCTTCATAAATCTGCGTCTCCACGTACCGCGGCAGCAGCTCCGCGAGGACTTCCTGCGGCGACGGCTCGAAGATGTAGTCCTGCGCGAACGTGCTATCACCGGGCGCCGTTTCCGCTTGCGGCGGCTCGATGGGCAGCAGCTGGCGGATGACCGGCCGCTGGGTGGCGGTCGAGACGAATTCCGGGTAGCTGATGTAGACGCGGTCGAACACGCCCGCCAGGTAGTCGTCGATGACGAGACGGGCGATGGGCGCGACCTGCGCCGCCCCGGGGTAGTCACCGAGGTCGGTGAACTCCGCGACCACGTTGACGCGCGCGCGGATGAAGAAATCCCGCCCCTTCTTCCCGACGGCGATGACTTCGACCGGCTCGCGCTGGGTCGCGACGAACGTCCCGGCGGCGCGGTTGAGGTTCGAGTTGAGGCCGCCGCAGAGACCCCGGTCCGGCGTGATGTGGAGCAGGCCGATGTTCTGCACCTCGCGCGTCACGAGCAGCGGGTGGGCGGGCTTCTCCGGGTCGAGCGTGGCCGCCGCGAGGTCAGCGATGACGGAGCGCAGCTTCTCGGAGTATGGCTTCGCCTGCAGCGCCCGGTCCTGCGCGCGGCGCATCTTCGACGCTGCCACGAGCTGGAGCGCGTTGGTGATCTTCGCGGTGTTCTTGACGCTCTGGATGCGTCGCCGGAGCTGCCGAATCGTCGCCATACGTTACCTGCGTTCTTTCACGTCGATGCGCCGCCGGGCCGCGCGGCCTAGTACGGCACCGTCTCCTTGAACGTCTTGATGACGGTCGTGATGCGCTCCTGCAGCTCGGGCGTCATGACGGGGTTCGACTGAATCTCGTCCATGAGCGCCTTTTCGTTGCTGGCCAGGTACTTCCGCAGCTCGTTTTCGAACGAGCGCACCTTCGCGACCGGAACGTCGTCGAGCAGGCCGCTCGTCAGCGCGTAGATGACGAAGACCTCCTCGGCGAGGCTGAGCGGCTGGAACTGGTCCTGCTTCAGGATTTCCGTCGCGCGCTGGCCGCGCTCGAGCTGGCGCCGGGTCGCGGCGTCCAGATCGCTCGTGCCGAACTGCGCGAAGGCAGCGAGCTCGCGGTACTGCGACATCTCCGCCTTGAGGCCGGCCGACACGGCTTTCATCGCCTTCGTCTGCGCGGCCGAACCCACGCGGCTCACCGAGAGGCCCGTGTTGATGGCCGGCCGGATGCCCGCGTTGAACAGGTCCGTTTCCAGGTAGATCTGGCCGTCGGTGATGGAGATGACGTTCGTCGGGATGTAGGCCGACACGTCGTTCGCCTGCGTTTCGATGATCGGAAGGGCGCTGAGGGAACCGCCCTTCTCGAGGCGCGCGGCGCGCTCGAGCAGGCGGCTGTGGAGGTAGAACACGTCGCCGGGATATGCCTCGCGGCCCGGCGGGCGGCGGAGGAGGAGCGACATCTGCCGGTAGGCCCACGCGTGCTTGCTCAGGTCGTCGTACACGATGAGCGCGTCGCGGCCGCTCTCCATGAACTCTTCGCCCATGGCGCAGCCGGCATACGGAGCGAGGTACTGGAGGGCCGCAGACTCAGAGGCGTTGGCGGCGACGACGATGGTGTGCTCCATCGCGCCGTACTCCTCCAGCATGCCGACGACCTGCGCCACCTTCGCCGCCTTCTGGCCGATGGCGACGTAGATGCAGATGAGATCGCCGCCCTTCTGGTTGATGATCGTGTCGAGCGCGATGGCCGTCTTGCCCGTCGAGCGGTCACCGATGATGAGCTCGCGCTGGCCGCGCCCGATCGGGAACATCGCATCGATCGCCTTGATGCCCGTCTGCACCGGCACCGACACACTCTTGCGGAGGGTCACCCCGGGGGCGATGCGTTCGACGGGGCGGGTCTTCGTGGTGTTGATCGGACCCTTCCCGTCGATCGGGTTGCCGAGCGGGTCGACGACCCGGCCGATGAGCGCATCACCGACCGGCACCTCGATGACGCGGCCGGTCGAGCGGACTTCATCGCCTTCTTTGATGCCGAGGTAGTCGCCGAGGATGACGGCGCTGACCGACTCCTCTTCCAGGTTCAGGGCGATGCCCATCGTCCCGTTGGCGAACTCCAGCAGCTCCGAGTACATCGCGCCGGAGAGGCCGTGGATGCGCACCACGCCGTCACCGGCTTCGATGACCGTGCCGACATCGGTCGCGGTCACCTTCGACCCGAAGTGCTCGATTTGCTCGCGAAGGATGGACGCGATTTCTTCAGCGCGAACTGCCATGCGGCATTACCCCTTCCTGATTCGAACGCCCGGCTACCGGGCTCCCTCCAATTCGCGGCGAAGCAGCTTCAGCCGCGTGCGAACACTCCCATCGATGAGCCGGTCACCCACCCGGACGATGGCGCCGCCGATGATCCCGGGATCGACCCGGGACGTCGCGACGACCTGCTTGCCGAGCTGCTGACCGAGCCGCGCCCGGATCGACGCGAGCTGCTCCTCCGTCAGCGGGACCGCCGTCGTCACTTCCGCGTGCGCGATGCCCTCGTAGTCATCGGCGAGCCGGTTGAACGCATCGGCCACCGCCCGCGCATCCTGCGAGCGCCCCTTCTGGATGAGGAGCTTCGCGAGGTTCATCACCAGCGGCGAGACCTCCAGGACGCGCTCGAGGACGCGGAACTTCTGGTCCGCGGGAATCGCCGGGTCGGCGAACATCGGCGCCAGCTCGGACTCGGCGAGGACCGTCGCCATGTCGGAGACGTCGGACCGCCAGGCCGCGACTTCGCCGCGATCCCGGGCGATGCTGAAGGCGGCCTGCGCATACCGGCGGGCTGCTGCCGTGTCTGCCATCGCCTAGTTCCCGCTGAACCGCGACTCGGCCAGCGTCTCTTCGATGATCCGCTGGTGCGCCTGCTGGTCGAGCGACTGGTTGATGACCTTCTCTGCCGCAGCGACGGTGATGGCCGCGAACTCCCGCCGCAGCTCCGCGATCGCGCGGTCGCGCTCCAGCTGGATCTCGTTGCGCGCCTTCTCGAGCGCGGCTTCGCGCTCGCGCGCGGCCTGCTCGCGGGATTCCGCTTCGATCCGGTTCGCGATCGCCTGCGCGTTCGCCACGATCTCCTGGCCTTCCTTGCGGGCGGCCTCGAGCTGCGCCTGGATGTTCGCCTGCGCCGAGGCGGCTTCCCGCCGCGCGATTTCCGCCGCGTTCAGCCCCTCCGCGATGCGCTGCTTCCGGTCGTCGAGCATCCGCAGGACCGGCTTGTACAGCGTGAACCGAAGGATGATGAGCAGCACCGCGAAGTTCACGATCTGCGCGAGCAGCAGCGGAACGCTTACCCCAAGGGCCGAGAATGCGTCGCCCACGGCGTAACCCCTTTCCTCACGTCACACGGGCCGGGCGGGTGAGAAGCCCCGCCCCGGCGTAGCCCGACTAGATGACGAACGCGATGACGAGCGCCGAGAGCAGCGCGTAAATGCCGATCGCTTCGGCGAACGCGACGCTGAGGATGAGGTTCGTCTGGATGGCGGCGCGGGCTTCCGGATTGCGGCCGAGAGCTTCCATCGCCTTGCCCGCGAGCATGCCGATCGCGAGCGCGGGGGCGATACCGCCGACCGCCATCGCCAGTGCGGCGCCGATGGCCTTCGCGCCGTCAGTCTCGAGGATGACGAGGAACGGGAGATAGCTGAGAAGTTCCATGACCGATTTGCCTCCGTTGCACCCTTCCGCGGTGCGTTCTCCTGGATTACCTGCGTACAGGCGCTAGTGCGCCTGGACTGCCCCCGGTTGGTGATGGGCGGCGGGCGATCCGTGCCCGTCGCCGTGGCCGCCGCCGTGCTCGTCGTGGTGCTCCTCGTCGCCGTGGTGCTCCACAGCACCGACGGCGAACACCAGCACCAGCATCGCGAACACGACGGCCTGGATGAGCCCCACGAACAGCTCGAGCCCGTAGATGCCCAGCGGGGCGAGGAACGGCACGAGGAACGTGAGGATCAGCAGCAACACGCCGCCGGCGAAGATGTTGCCGAAGAGGCGGAAGGCGAAGCTGATGATCCGGATGAATTCCGACACCAGCTCGAGCAGGCCGACGAACGTGAGGATCGGGTTCTTCAGCGGGTTGATGAAGAACTTGCCGAGGTAGCCGAACCCGAGCGACTGGAAGCCCCAGAACTCGATGACGAGGAACGCGAAGATCGCGAGCGCCAGGGTGTTGTTCAGGTCGCTGAAGGCCGCCCGGAAGAACGGGTAGACGAGCGCAATCTTGTCGCCGGGGAACTCGAGCGCCGTGTAGGACGTCCCCAGCGCAACGCTCGTCACCGCAGCATGCGCCTTGTCATCTTCTCCGTGGCCGTGGTCGTCCGCGGGGATGAACTTCGGCGCCTTCGGGTCGGCCTCGAGCGCGGCAAGCGCCGCTTCGACGTCCGCCGGGTCGGCATGCCCGGTCCCGTGCGCGGCGTCAGCATGGGGCTTGAAGTCGGTGTAGAACTCGGCCAGCGCGATGATGTACCGGTCGAGCGCGTCGCCGGGCGCCTCCCCGGCGTGGATTTCGAACTTGAACGTCTTCGCGCCGCTCTGGGCGACGCCGATGCCTCCGGCGTCCTCCATCTGCCAGGCGAGGAAGTGCTTGTCCTTGTCGAACGGCTTGTCCTTCTCCGCCTTGAGCTGGATCTCGTGGAAGATTTCGTGGCCGTAGTCCTTCGTGATGCCGATGGACTTGAAAATCGGCGTCAGGGCGACCCAGTTCGCGACGAGGATGAAGAGGAAGAACGTGCCAACCACCGGGAAGAACCGGCGGGCGTTCTTCTCACCCGCGATCTCCTCGACCTGGCCGTAGAGGAAGTCGATGATGGATTCGATGAAGTTCTGAGCCCCGGACGGGATGAGGTTCATCGAGCGGGTCATCAGGAAGGTGCCGACGATGAGCACCAGCATCGCGAGCCAGGCGGCCATGAGCGTCGAGGTGATGGGGAAGAACCCCACCTTCCAGAGGACTTCGCCCGGGATGACGATGTGCGGCTCTGGCCCGGCGGCGATGAAAAAGCCGGAGAGGATGACAGCGAGGGCGATGACCGCGATGACGATAATCTTCAAGCCGACTTCACTCCGGTGGCTCGTCATCGAGCCGGCTCAGCAGGGGCTGCACCATCCGGTAGCCGCCGTAGAGCGCGACGGCCAGCCCGAGGACAATCCCGATGAGCGTGAATGTGGGCTCAAGTCCGGATCTGCCATCGGCCCACCGGCCAATGACCACCCCAGCGATGACGGCGGTGGCGAAGAACCACCCCGCGCCGAGCAGGCTCGCAGCTGGTACGAGCCACGCCTTCACGCGGCCACCCTGGGGCACCCGGCCTCCAGACCCCGCGCATCATAGGCTGATTGTGAAGCAATGCGCAAGCAGAACCGGGAAGCAGATGGCCCGCGGGTCTCGCGGGCCATCGGTCTATCGCTTGTCGAAGTCATCGAGGTCGAGCCCCTCGATGAATTCCTTGAACACCCCGAGCTTTTCGAGTTCCTCCGGGTCCGCCGGCTTCGTCTCCTCGAGCGGCCGCGCGCCGGCCTTCACGTCCTTCCCCTCCGCCTCTTCGCCCTCCTCCAGGATGACGCCGGCCCGGTCGAGGACCGACTCCTCGGCGAAGATCGGCGCATCGACCCGCACCGCGAGCGCGATGGCGTCCGACGGCCGGCTGTCGACTTCGAGCGTCTTCCCGTTCACGTCCAGCACGATGCGCGCGTAGAACGTGTCGTTCTCGAGGTCGTTCACGATGATGTAGGCGACGCGCGCGCCGAGCTGCTCGATCATGTTCCGGAGGAGGTCGTGGGTGAGCGGGCGCGCCACCGAGACGTCCTGCAGACGGACGGCGATGGCGTCCGCTTCCGCGGGGCCGATCCAGATCGGGAGATACCGGTCGGAATCCTTCTCGCGCAGGATGACCACGCGCTGGTAGTTCATCAGGCTCAGCCGGATGCTTTCGATGCTCAGCTCTCTCACGTCGAGCCCTCCCGGGAGGACGCCACGATGCGGCTCCCGAATTCGATGATAGGTTCGCCAGGATCGGCGAGTCAACGAACCGATTCAGCGGTGCGAAACGGCCACCGTCCGGGGCCCGCGGTCGGCGCCGCGGCCGCTCCGCAGGTTCGCTACGGCAACGAACCCCGTCGCCAGGGCGACGAGCCCGAACACCGGCGCGACCCCGAACCAGTCGCTCAGCACGCCGGCGACGACCACCGGGATCGACGAGGCGAGCGCCGCCATCGCCGCCTGCGTGGCCCCGACGCGCCCCCGCAATGAAAGCGGCACCCGGTCGTCGATGACCGTCTGGCCCGCCACCGAAACGGTCGCGTAGGCGAAGCCGAGCGGCAGCATGACGAGCATGGCGATCACACCCCCGCCGTCGAACCGGCCGATCGAAACGCTGTTGAGCCAGCCGAACATCCCGAATCCGCCGAGGAACCCGGCGAGCTGGTTGACCATCGCCAGCAGCCCCAGCGACACGACGAAGACGAGGAAGCCGCTGCTGCTCAGGAGCGAATGCGGCACCCGCCGTGCGAGGAAACCCGCGACCCGCAGGCCGAGCGCCACGCCGATTACCGCCGGCAGGAGCACGATCGCGCCGAAGTCGATGCGGACACCGAGCACCTCGGTGATGTAGGTCGGGATGAGGCCGCTCAGGATGATGACCGTCGCCGAGATGAGCGTCAGTTCGACGGCAGCGTGCAGCACCGCCCGGTCGCTGCGCATCGCCCGCCAGCCGGCGGTCCACCAGCGGCCTCCCGGCTCGCCTCCGACTTCCTGCCGCGCCGGGGCGGCGGTGCTGCCGATGAGCAGCGCCTGCACCGCGGCGATGGCGAAGAGCCCGGCCGACAGCCCGAACAGCGCGTCGCGCGAATCGATGAGCCGGAGCACCACGGGCGTCACGACGCCGAGACCGATGGCCTGGGCCGCGCCGCCGACCGCCTGGCCGATGGCGTTGGCGCGCGCCAGCTCATCGCGCCGGACGATGGCGGGCAGGATGGCGCTCTCTGCCGTCCCCGCGAACTGCGACGTCGTCGCGAGCAGCACGGCGAACAGGTAATAGCTGACGGCGCTTCCGCCTTCCCGGAGGAAGAGGATGCAGATGGCCACCCGCGCGAGGTCGGCAGTAAAGACGATGAGCCGCTTCGGGAGCACATCGGCGGCCGTGCCGGCCACGAGCCCCGCCACCGTGGAAGGCACCACGAGCGCCAGGACGAGCAATGACGTGTAGACGGCCTTCCCGGTTTCCTCGGTGATGAGGAGGACGAGGCCGAAGTTGAGCGCGTTCTGCGCGACCCGCGAGAAGAACCGGGTGTAGCTCAGCATCCGGAACGGGCGCTGCTGCCAGAGCGGGACGCCCGCCGGGGCCGCAGCCTCACGCATCATGGCGAACGACCGCCTTCAGCCGGCGCTCGAACTCGCCGCGCTCCAGCATGACC
>NZ_JANZZD010000031.1:0-21179 GCF_026419595.1 Tepidiforma sp.
GGGGGGGGGGGGGGGGGGGCGGGGGGAGGGGGGGGGGGGGGGGGGGGGGGGGGGGGGGGGGGGGGGGGGGGGGGGGGGGGGGAGGGAGTGTGCGGTGACCCCCGGATTCGTCAACCTCCAACCTCCAACCTCCAACCTTCAACCTCGAACCCGGGAACCGGGAGGGCGGTGAATGCGAGCGTTCGGGTGGGCCTCCCGGCCCTCCGCGGGGACGGAGCCCCGCGACGACGAAGTTGGGAGTTGGGAGTTGGGAGTTGGGAGTTGGGAGAGAGCGTACGGTGGTAGCCGGATTCGTCAACCTCCAACCTTCAACCTTCAACCCGGGGCGGGGCGACGGGGGTGGGGGAAGGGGGCCGGGCGAGGAGGCGGCGGAGCTGGGCGTGGTGGGCTTCGAGGTGGCTGCAGAGGGCGCGATCGATGAGCGCCTCGAGGGTGCCGAGGGCGGGGTCGCCGGAGACGTGGCGCAGCGGCACGTCAAGCGCCGCTTCGGGCAGGGCGCGGATGGCGGCGCTGGCGGCGGCGGCGACGCGGTGGAGGCGTTCGCAGGCGGCGGGCGGTTCGAGCAGGGCGCCGGGCTCGATGCCGGCGAGCCGGTCGGGGTCGTCTTCGGGGCGGCCCCAGCTGCTGCCGGGGTTCGAGGCGAGGACGGCGAGGCGGCTCGACCAGTAGGGGAGGAATTCGCAGATGTGGGCGACGGTGACTGACGGCGACCAGCCGCCAGGCTCGCGGCGGTGCCACGAGCCCGGCGGGGCGAGCACGATGCGCCGGAAGAGGGCCTCGGCCTGGGCCTCGATGCGGTGGGCGTACCGTTCGGCGCGGGTGGACACGGCGCGCGGACCGGCTACCAGCCGCGGGTGGCGAGGAGCTCCTTTTCGCCGAGGGAGCTGACGGAGATGCCGGGCATCGCCTTGCCGAGGCCGCGGCTGACGCGGGCGATGACCTCCGGATCCTGGTAGTGGGTGGTGGCTTCGACGATGGCCTTCGCGACGGCGGGCGGGTTTTCGGACTTGAAGATGCCGGAGCCGACGAAGACGCCATCGGCGCCGAGGCGCATCATGAGCGCGGCATCGGCGGGGGTGGCCACGCCGCCGGCGGCGAAGTTGACGACGGGCAGGCGGCCTTCGCGCTTGACCTGCTGGACGAGTTCGAGCGGGGCGCCGAGCTCCTTGGCGACGGTGTAGACCTCGTCGTCGGCGAGGGTGGTGAGCCGGCGGATTTCGTCCTGGACGGCGCGCATGTGGCGGACGGCCTCGACGATATCGCCGGTGCCGGCCTCGCCCTTGGTGCGGATCATGGCGGCGCCTTCGCCGATGCGGCGGAGGGCTTCGCCGAGGTTGCGGGCGCCGCAGACGAAGGGGACTTTGAACTGGTGCTTGTCGATGTGGTGGGATTCGTCGGCGGGGGTGAGGACTTCGGATTCGTCGATGTAGTCGATGCCGATGGCCTGGAGGACTTCGGCTTCGACGAAGTGGCCGATGCGGGCCTTGGCCATCACGGGGATGGTGACGGCTTCCATGATGCGGTAGATGATTTCGGGGTCGCTCATACGGGCGACGCCGCCGTCGCGGCGGATGTCGGCGGGGACGCGTTCGAGGGCCATGACGGCGCAGGCGCCGGCTTCTTCGGCGATTTTCGCCTGTTCGGGGGTGACGACATCCATGATGACGCCGCCCTTGAGCATCTGGGCGAGGCCGACTTTGACTGCCCACGTGCCGGTTTGTGCCTGGGACATGGTGCGCTGCTCCTGTGCGACAGGTGTGTGGTCCTGAGTGTAGGACGAACGGGGGTCTGGCCATAGGGCCACTTGCGCGGCCGGGCGGGGGCGGCTGCGCGGACCATGTGAGCGGGATGACGCGCGGGGGCGTCAGCCGGCGAGGCGGGCCTGGAGGGAGGCGCGGAGGGCTGGCCACTCGCCGCGGAGGATGGGGGCGGCAGAGGTTGCCGGCTCCTTGCCGGTCTCCGGCAACCTCACGGTCAGCGCATGCACCGCGCAGCTATCGAATGCGTACCCACCGAGGAGATGAATCACCTCGGTGACACAGGAGGTGGGCGGCCGATGACCGTTCCGCCAGCCGATGCCGAGTGCCGCGGCCACCGGACCGCCGACGCCCCCGAGGTGCCGACCCGGCGCGAGCCACGCCAGGCCGACTGGTTCGCCGGTTCCGCAGGAAATCGTCCATGCGAGACACTCTCCTGCCGCCACTGCGGACGCGGAATGAGCCCAGGCCGAATCGGGGTCGGCTCCGCGACGAACGCGCTCGCTGCAGGCGAGGAAAAGCTCGCGGACGGAAGCGCTGAGCTTCCCGGGATGGAGGGGTTCCAGCACGACACGGCGCCCTTCGAAACGTGGAGGGGAGCCGGCGAGCGGCGGTTCGGACACGATGTTCTCCGGCGGGCGGATTCGGTTCGAGGACTCAGGCGGGGGAGGGTTCGGCGGGTTCGTCGCCGAGCCGGCGGGCGACGATGGCAGCGACCCCGAAGGCGATGCCGAACGGGACGCCGAGGATGGCGGCGGGGATGAAGGTGACGGTGATGGGCGGGCGGGCATCGAGCTGGTAGCCGATGACGCCGCCGGGGTGGAAGGAGCAGGCGATCTGCCCCTCGGCCGGGCCGGGGCGGATATCGGCGATGGTGCCCGGGCGGATGAGGTTGCCGGCGAGGAAGTGCTCGGCGGTGTCGTTGTTGATGATGCGGACGGTGCCGCTTTCGCCGGCGCGGATGACGGAGGGGACGCCGGGCACCCGGAAGCCGCGGGCGACGAGGTCGGCGGCGCCGGGCGGGATGGTGATCTCCTCGACGGGGTCCGGGGTGTTGGGGACGAGCATGGACCACCAGAGGAGGCTGACGAGCCAGCCGACGACGAAGCCGCCGAGCGTCCAGAGGAGGAGCTGGCGCACCCAGGGGCGAGCGAGCTGGCGCATCGGCGGCTTCTCCGGTGAGCGGGGGTTATTTGGTGAGGTAGAGGGCCGGGTAGTAGAAGACCCAGACGACGTCGACGAAGTGCCAGTACATGACGACGGCGCTGACGGCCCAGGGGTTCTTCGAGCTGTAGCGGCCGCGCAGGGCCTGGGCCCAGACGAGGATGAGCATGAACACGCCGGTGATGACGTGGGTGGCGTGGATGCCCGTCATGGTGAAGAAGATGGAGCCGAAGGCTTCGTCGCGGTGGAAGTGGGCGATGGACCATTCGTAGGCGACGCCGCCTGCGAAGACGAGGCCGAGCACGATGGTGAAGAAGAGGTACCAGCTGGCGACCTTCTTGTTGTCGTGCTCGATGGCCGTCTCGGCGGTGTAGGCGGTGACGGAGCTGAGGAGGAGGATGACGGTGATGAGGAGGCCGAGCGCCTGGTTGAGCTCTTCGCGGTGGATGCCTTCGAGGTAGAAGCGGGCGCTGAGGAGGAGGCCGAAGAGGATGGTTTCGGAGAAGAAGAAGAGCCAGAGCCCGGCGCGGTTGATGGCGAGGTGGTTGTGCGCGGGGGCGTGGGCAGCTTCCTGGTGTGCGGTCGCGAGCGCCATTTAGTGGGCCTCCTGGGGCCGCCAGAGGCGGTAGATGTGCATGAAGTAGTAGATGATGAGGACGGCCTTCCCGAGCGCCGAGACGGTGATGCCGAGGAAGCGGACGAGGTCGTCCTCGACGTGGGTGGCGAAGAGGTATTCGGTGATGGTGAGAACGGCGAGGATTGCGGCAACGATGAGGCCGGTCTGCATGGGCTTGCGCATGGTGCGGTCTCCTTACTGGCCGCCGCCCGCGGGCGCGCCGGCGAAGCCGGCCGAGGGGGCGGAGGGGAAGGTGGCGTGGATGGAGCCGGGGACGCCGTAGTCGTAGGGGCCGCCGCGGACGACGGGCGGGGCGGGGAAGTTCTCGTGCGGCGGCGGCGAGGTGGTCTGCCATTCGAGGGTGCGCACCTGCCAGGGGTTCGCCTCGGCGACGGGGCCGCGGACCCAGCTGTAGACCATGTTCCAGATGAAGACGAGGAAGGAGGCGCCGAGGAAGAAGCCGGCGAGGCTGACGGCGAGGTTGATGGGGTCGAGTTCGGACTGGAAGTCGGCGATGCGGCGGTTCATGCCTTTGATGCCGGGGAGGTGCATGAGGAAGAAGGTGGCGTTGAAGCCGATGAACATCCACCAGAAGTGGAGCCTGGCGAGCCGTTCGTTGTACATGCGGCCGGTCATCTTCGGGAAGTAGTAGTAGATGGCCGCAAAGAGGGCGAAGATTTCGCCGCCGACGATGGTGTAGTGGAAGTGGGCGACGACGAAGTAGGTGTCCTGGAGGTGGATGTCGGTGGGGACGTCGGCGAGGAAGATGCCGGTCACGCCGCCGCAGGCGAAGTTGAAGATGACGGCGAGGGCGAAGAGCATCGGCGGCTTGAGCCAGAGGCGGCCGAGCCAGATGGTGCCGAGGGCGGAGAGGAAGATGAGGCCGGTGGGGATGGAGATGAGCTCAGTGGCGACGAGGAAGGGCCCGTGGAGGTAGTTGGGCATGCCGGAGGTGAACATGTGGTGGGCCCAGACGACGCCGCTGAGGCCGAGGATGCCGAGGAAGGCGGCGACGGCGTACTTGTAGGCGAAGAGCGGCTTGCGGGAGAAGTGGGCGATGATTTCGAGGGCGAGCCCGAAGCCCGGCAGGACCATGATGTAGACGGCCGGGTGGGAGTAGAACCAGAAGACGTGCTGGTAGAGGAGCGGGTCGCCGCCGGTGGAGGCTTCGAAGAAGGAGAAGCCGAGCCGGTCGAGGAGGATGAGGAGAAGGGCGGCGGCGAAGCCCTGGGTGTAGAGGAGGGCGATCCATGAGGTGGCGAACATGGACCAGACGAAGATGGGGAGCCGGCCCCACGTGAGCCCCGGCGCGCGCATGTAGATGATGGTGACGATGAAGTTGAGCGCGCCGAGGATGGAGGTGAGGCCGAAGGTGATGATGGAGAGGGAGAAGAGGACCTGGGAGCTGTTGGTGAAGACGGCGAGCGGCGGGTAGGCCGTCCAGCCGTGTTCGATGCCGCCGAGGAAGGGGGTGGCGAGGAGGCCGACGGCGACGGGCGGGACGAGCCAGAAGGTGAGGGCGTTGAGGCGGGGGAAGGCCATATCCTGGGCGCCGATCATGAGCGGGACGGCGTAGTTGCCGATGCCGCCGATGACGGCCGCGACGGCGACGGCGACCATGAGGATGCCGTGGAGGCCCATGGTGCCGTTGTACTGGCTGTTGGAGAGGAACTGGTTGCCGCTCTGGGCGAGCTCGGCGCGCATGAGCATGGCGAGGGCGCCGGCGAGGAAGAAGACGACCATGAAGGTGACGAGGTACTGGATGCCGATGACCTTATGGTCGGTATTGAAGGTGAAGTAGCGCTGCCAGCCGGGGAGGTTGCGCTGGTAGGTCTTGAGGCCGAACCATTCGCGGCCCCACATGCCCCACATGCCGATGCCCATGAGCCAGAGGAAGACGCCGAGCACCCAGCCGCCGATGATGTTGATTTCGCCGCCCCAGGCGTCGGGGTAGCCGAACAGCCAGCGGAGGACGGCGACGATGCCGAGACCGAGGTAGAAGCCGATGAGGCCGAGGCCTGCGGCGCCTGCGACGGATTTGACTGCGTACATGTGCTAGTTCCCCTGGCTCTTGAGGCTGGCGAGCCATGCCTCGAATTCGGATTCGGTGACGACGCGGACCGGGAGCCACATCTTCCCGTGGTCGAGCCCGCAGAGTTCGGCGCACTGGACGCGGTAGGACTGGTCGTCGCGGTAGTCGCCGAGTTTGGTGGGGTGGACGGTCATGAAGGTGGTGCGGCCGGGGACGGCGTCGATCTTCATGCGGAAGGCGGGAATCCAGAGCGAGTGGACGACGTCGATGGAGTTGACGTTGAACTTCACGTACTTGTCGACGGGGATGACGACTTCGCCGCCCTTCGAAATCGTCACCTGGGTGCCGTCCGGGTAGTCGAACGTCCACTGCCACATGAAGGCGGTGACGTTGATTTCGAGGTCGGCCTCTTCTTTGCCCCAGCCGTAGGCGGTGGCGCTGGACTGGAGCTTGGCGAGGCCGGTGAGGCCGGGGTGAATCATGACGAAGATGGCGAGCCCGGCGGTGATGGCGAGCCAGATGCGGGGAATCCAGCCGTGGCCGCGGATGGGCGGGCCATCGCCGTCGGGCGCCTCGCCGCGGATGCGCCAGGTGAGGGCGGCGTAGGTCACGACGGCGATGACGAAGGTGAAGACGGGAATGCCGAGGATGAGGAGGAAGCGGAAGATGCTGTCGAAGTCCTCGGCTTCGTGAGACCCGACGGTGGGGAAGAGGTCGGCGAAGACGAGGAGCTCGCCGACGGCGGTGAGGCCGGCCCAGAGGAGGGCGACGCTGATGAGATGTTTGCCGTGCAAGGGCAACGCTCCACGCAAGGATGAAGGCGAGCGAACGCGGCGGACGCCCTGAGTTCGCCGCCGCGTGATTCGAGCTCATGCTAAGAACGGGCTGCGGGGACGCGGTACGGCCGCAGGGGTACCCGCCGGACGGCCGGATGGCCCTCGGAGCGGAGCGGCCGCATCAGCGGTATGGCGTTCTTCGATAGGGTCCGGGGCCGTGTGCGCCGCGGCGGGCCGGCGGCCGACAATGGGAGCATGAGATGGTTCCGGCGGCAGGCAGCGTCCCCGGCGGAGACGGCGAAGCCGGCGAGCTTCGGGGCGTGGCTGCTGGCGCAGTTCGCGGGGGACGAGCCAGCCGGCGCAATGCCGTTCCAGAAGCTGGAGCGGGCGTGCAGCAACGCGGCCTCGCTGGTGTGCGGGGCGGCGTTCGCGCGGCCGGAGGCGTTCCGGCGGGCCGACATCCTGCGGCCGGCGCTGCGGGAGGAGGCGGGCGTGGTGGCGCGGCGGACGGCAGACGGCTTCAAGGCGGCGCTGGCGGACCGGGAGCACACGGTGCTGGCTTGGCCGTGGGAGCACATGGGCACGAGCCTCGCGTGGCAGGCGACGCGGGCGGGCGAGGCCGACGCGGCGGCTCTCGGCGAGCGGCTCGAGACGCTGGCCGGGGCGTACGCGATCTTCTACCGGGAGCAGCTCGCCGCGGTGCTGGATCTCTGGCGGCAGGTGGCGGCGGGGGTGTACCGGGGCGAGCGGGAGCCGGACCTGCCGGCGATGGGCGCTGAGATGCTGGCGGCCTTCGAAGCGCGGGAGCGGGGGGCGGCCGCCGGCAGCTAGCCGTGCGACGGCCGCCAGATGCGCGGCGGCTTGCCGGTCATCACCTCGCTGAGGCGCGAGACTTCGACGCGGAAGGGGTCGAGCCGGAGGGCGCCGAAGGTGGGGTCGGCCGGGCCGCCAGCCCAGAGCATGCCGGGGTCGTAGCCGAGCGGCGGGGGCGTCGTCTTGAACAGCTCCCAGAGCCACTGCTTCCGTTCGAGGGAGTCATCCCAGCTGGCGCGGCACTCTGCGTAGACCTGCTCGTGCTGCTGGTCCCAGTAGGCGACGGCGACGTACGGGTTGGCGGCGATGTGCTTCGCCTTGAGGGAGCGGGGCGAGGTGGCGATCCAGCCGACGTGGCCGTCCCAGATGGGGTGGAGGATGCGGGAGCGGGGGCGGCCGCGGGTATCGACGGTGGTGACGACGGCCCAGACCACGCGGCGGGTGATGCTATCGAACTCGGGCTGGAGTTCGGCCCAGGTGACGTTCATGCGGAGGGGCCTCCCGGCGGGATGCTGGGCGGACTGTACAAATTTTTGGCTATCGCTGTCGAGGCGCGGGCCGGGCGGCCTTCCGGCGGGGCGGCTCGCGGCGGCGCGGGGGCGGTTCGGCGAGCAGCGAGAGGAGCGCGGGCGGAAGTTCGAGCCCGGGCCGGGGGCCGCCGGCGAGGAGCCAGGCCGCGGCGAGGTGCGCGGCAGCCGGGTCGGCCGCGAGGGCGGGGACGGCAGCGCGGAGCGCGGCAAGCAGCGCCGCGAGCTGGCCGGGCGCGGCGGGCAGGCTGGACGCCGGGACGCCGGCACGTGCGAGCGCGGCCTGCAGCGCGCGGAAGGCGGCCGCATCGGCGGGCTGCCGGAGGGCCTCGCGGAGGAGCCGGGCGAGCGCGGCGAGGTCGGGCGGCTCGCGGAGGAGCTGCTGGTAGGCGGCGCGGGCTTCCGGCGAGAGGGTGACGGCATCGGCGAACGGTGCGGCGGGCGCGGTGGCGCCGGGCGGCGCGCTCGCGAGGCGGGCGAGCGCCTCCCGGGCCTCGGCCGCGCGGGCTTCGAGGCTGCGCTGGAAGGCAGCGAGCGGCAGGTCGGCGGATTCGACGATGCGCACCGCGGGGCGGCTCCTGCCGGGATCGTCGGCCGCGCGCGGGGCGGCCGGAGGGGCAGCGGGGGGACGAGGAGGGGGCGGACGGGGTGCGGTGCCGGTTCGCGGCGGGCGGGCTATAGTTCCGGGCCATGAGTGCGTTCAGCGGTTTCCGGGTGATCGATTTCTGCCAGGGGATTGCGGGGCCGATGGCGACGATGCTGCTCGCCGACTTCGGCGCCGAGGTCATCAAGGTGGAGCCGCCGGGGGGCGACCGGGCGAAAGGACACCCGGGCTACTGGTGCTGGAACCGGAACAAGCGGGTGGTGACCCTCGATCTCCACCAGTTTGAGGGCCTAACTGCCGCTCGGGAGCTCCTTGCCACTGCCGATGCTGCCGTGTTCGACTGGACACCGGGGGAGCTGGAGCGGAGCGGCCTCGACACCGTTTCCGTGCGAGGCACCGACCCCGCCCTGGTGCACGCATGGTTTCCGCCCTACTCCCCCCTCGGGCGCTGGAGCCAGCTGCCGCCGGATGAGGGGCTGCTCGAGGCCGTTTCGGGGGTCGCGTGGCTGCAGATGAGCTACGAGGACCGGCCGACGTACCTCGTCACGCCGCAGGTCCACTACGGGCAGGCGATGCTCGGCGCAGGGGCGATCGCGAGCGCGCTTTACGCGAAGCTGCGGACGGGCCGCGGGCAGGAGCTGATCGTGAGCGGGCTCCACGGGGTGGCGGCGGTGGAGAGCGGGGGCACGATCCGGGCAGGCGAGATGTTCCGGCTGGGCGGCCGCGGCAGCCGGGGCGGGGTGCCGAACTACCGCCTGTACGAATGCGCGGATGGGAAGTGGTTTTTCCTCGGCACGCTGACGCCGCAGTTCTTCTTGAAGGCGCTCGAGGCGACGGACATGCTCCATCTGATGGCGCTCGAGGGCGTGGAGGGCGAATTCACCAACCTGCTGAAGCCGGGCATCAACCAGCAGGTGATCGAGGCGCTGGAGGCGCGGTTCAAGGAGAAGCCGCGGCAGGAGTGGCTCGACATCCTCCACGCGGCGGGCGTGCCGCGCGGGCCGGTGGGCACGATCGATGAGTGGTTCGCGAGCGAGACGGTGCGCGCGAACGGGATGCGGGTGGAGCTGGAGCACGAACAGCTGGGGAAGGTGGTGATGCCGGGCGTGCCGGTGAAGCTGAGCGCGACGCCGGGCGGGGTGCGCCACCTGCCGCAGCCGGCGCGGGCGGAGGAGATCGGGCCGCACGCGCGGGTGCAGGGCGGGAACGCCGCGCCGCAGCCGGGCGGGCCGCTCGCGGGCGTGCGGGTGCTGGACCTCGGCGCATTCATCGCCGGGACGTACGCGCCGACGATCCTCGCGAACTGGGGCGCGGACGTGATCAAGGTGGAGCCGCTGGAGGGCGACCCGTTCCGGACGTACGGGCTCGGCTTCGTGGGCTACAACCGGGGGAAGCGGAGCCTCGCCATCGACCTGAAGCGGCCGGAGGGGCGGGAGGCGTTCTTCGAGCTGGTGAAGGTGAGTGACGTGGTGCTCGACAACTACCGGCTCGGCGTGCGGGAGCGGCTCGGCATCGACTACGCGGCGCTGCGGGCGGTGAACCCCCGCATCATCAGCTGTTCGGTGACGGGCTACGGGCCGGAGGGGCCGCTGGCGCAGGACCCGGGGTTCGACCCGCTGGTGCAGGCGCGGAGCGGGCTGATGGCGCTGCAGGGCGGCGACGATGAGCCGGTCTTCTACCAGATCCCGGTGAACGACACGGCGAGCGCGATGATGGCGGCGTTCGGGGTGGTGGCGGCGCTGGCGGCGCGGGAGGTGACGGGCGAGGGGCAGGAGGTGACGACCTGCCTCGCGAACCAGAGCATCCTGACGCTCTCGGGCGAGGTGACGTGGTACGAGGGGCGGCCGGCGAACCCGAAGGGCGGGCTCGACCTGCTCGGGCTCTCGGCGCTGAACCGGTATTACCGCTGCGCGGACGGCTGGCTGCTCATCGCGGCCGCGAAGCCGGAGCAGTTCCATGCGGTGTGCGCGGCGCTCGGCCACCCGGAATGGGCAGGGGGCTGGCTGGCGGAGCAGGCGCTGCGGGAGCCGGTGACGAGCCCGCTGGCGGAGCGCATCGCGGGGGCACTGGCCGGGATGCCGCGGGCGGAGGCGCTGGACCGGCTGCTGACGCGCGGCGTGCCGGCGGCGCCGGCGCTCTCGGCGGAGGAGCTGTTCGAGGACCCGTGGCTGCACGCCTCGGGCTACTTCGAGGATTTCGACCACCCGGAGCTGGGGCCGATTCGCGGGCCGCGGCTGCTCGGCTGGTTCCCGGAGATGCCGAACGGCTACCCGCGGCGGTCGCCCCTGGTGGGCGAACATTCGGCCGAGGTGCTGCGGGAGTGCGGCTTCGCCGAGGAGCGGATTGCGGCGCTGCTGGCTGCCGGGGTGGTGCGGCAGCGGTAGCGGCGGCTAGCCGGCGGCGCGCTGGGGTTTCGGGCGGGGCTCGGCACCGGCCTGCGCCTGCTGCGGCATGCGGGGCGGCCGCCGGATGCTCCAGCGGCGGAACCGCTCTTCGATCGGCTTGCCAGGTTCGCGCTTCTCGCGCTCGGCGCGGTCGCGGAGGAAGTCCTCGCGCGTGCGGCCGCCGAGCTGGCTGGTGTGGCAGAGGATGGCCGCGATCTTCGTCTCCCAGTAGTCGGTGATGTCGACGGCGTAGTCGGGTTTTTCGGCGCCGGCGAGGAGGACTTCGTTGACCTGGTGGCTTTCGAGGCCTTCGTGCTCGTGGTGCTGGTAGAAGAGGCGGTCGCGGACGATGGGGTAGATGGCGTCCATGGTGGCCTGGCCGACGTTCCGGTGGTCGCGGTGGTTGAAGGTTCCGCGGAAGGCGTCCCAGGTGATGACAACGTCGGGCCGGTAGAGGCGGAGGAGGCGGACGATCTGGCCGCGGAGCTCGGCGCTCTCGCTGGTGAAGCCGTCGGGGTAGCCGAGGAAGATGCACTCTTTGACGCCGAGGACGCGGCAGGCTTCGCGCTGCTCTTCTTCGCGGATGGCGGCGAGCTTTTCGGGGTGCATGGCGGGGTCGTGGGTGCCCTTGTCGCCGCTGGTGACGACGACGTAGACGACTTCCCAGCCCTCGGCGCACCACTTCGCGACGGTGCCGGCGCAGAGGAAATCGGCGTCATCGGGGTGGGCCATGATGACCATGGCGCGGCCGGGCCCTTCGATGGGGGGCAGGGGTTCGGACCGGAGGAGGGTGGTGGGGTTCGCCTCGGGCTGCTGCTGTTTCTGCTTCTTCTTGGCCGACTTCTTCGCTTTGTCCTTGCTCATGGGGCGTGGGGCTGCTCGCGCGGGGGTGTGGGGGGAACTGTAGCAGAGGACGGCGCGGGGCTCAGCGCTGGGCGGCGGCAGGGCGGACGCGGAGGGCGATCTCGCCCCTGCCGATGGGGCGCTCTTCGACGAGGGCGAGGGAAGCGGCGCCGAGGAGGGGCTGGAGCTCGGCGCTGGCGGGCGATTCGGGCTCGGCGGGGTCGAGGATGAGCCAGGCTTCGCCGCGGGCGACGGAGGTCATCCAGGCGAGGCGGCTGAGCACGGCGGGGTCGAGGTGGGCGCGCTCGGGCCACCAGAGGATGCGGGGCGTCGGCTCGGCGGTGAGGATGGTGCTGGCGAAGGCGGGCCGCGGCTTCATGCGGGAGGCCTCGGCGAGGACCGAATCAGGCGCGGAGACGAGCATGATGGGGCCGTCGGCCGTGGAGAGGCCGAGGTCGGCGAGAGCGCCCATCAGCGGATGAGCTTCCGGCGCTTGGCGGCGGTGCTGCCTTTGCCCTGCCCTCCGCGCTGGGGGGCCGCGCCGAGGGTGCGGATCTCCTGTTCGCTGGGGCCGGTCGGCTTCGCGAGGACGGGCGCAGCCTTCGCGGCCGGCGCGGGCGCGGGGGCCGCGGAGGCGGCACCGTTCGCCTCGGCCGGGGCAGGCGCAGGCGCAGGCTGCTGGACGATGCGCACCTTGAAGATGGTGCGCGCCACCTGCCGGCGGATGTTCTGGACGAGCTGCTGGTACATGTCGTGGCCTTCGCGCTTGAAGGCGACGAGGGGGTCGACCTGGGCGTAGGCCTGGAGGCCGATGCTCTGGCGGAGCTCTTCGATGGCGGTGAGGTGTTCGCGCCAGTGGGTATCGATGGCCTCGAGCAGGAGCCAGTGCTCGACCTTGCGCATGTTCTCTTCGCCGATGGCCTGCTCCATCTGTTCGTAGCGGTCTTCGGCGCGGTCGAGGAGCTCGTCGGTGAGTTCGTCGCCGAGCTCGGCCATCTCTTCAACGGAGGGGAGGTCTTCGGGGAGGAAGATTTCGCGGAGTTCGGAGTGAGCGAGTTCGAGCGATTCGAAATCCTGGGGGTTGACGTTCTCGGTGATGCGCTCGATTTCGCGGAAGAGCATCTCTTCGAGGACGTTCGCGCGGGTATCGACGCCCTGGAGGATTTTGTCGCGCTGGGAGTAGATCTGCTTGCGGTGCTCGTTGATGACGTCGTCGAACTCGACGAGCCGCTTGCGGATATCGAAGTTGTGGCCTTCGACTTTCTGCTGGGCCTGCTCGATCGCTTTGGTGACCATGCGCGATTCGAGGGGCATGTCCTCGGTCATGCCGAGCTTTTGCATCATGCCGGGGACCCAGTCGGGTGCGAAGCGCTTCATGATGTCGTCGCCGAAGGAGACGAAGAAGCGGGAGGAGCCGGGGTCGCCCTGGCGGCCGGCGCGGCCGCGGAGCTGGTTGTCGATGCGGCGGGATTCGTGGCGTTCGGTGCCGATGACGTGGAGACCGCCGAGCTCGGCGACGCCAGGGCCGAGCTTGATGTCGGTGCCGCGGCCGGCCATGTTGGTGGCGATGGTGACGGCGCCGCGCTGGCCGGCGAGGGCGACGATCTGGGCTTCGCGCTCGTGGTGCTTGGCGTTGAGGACTTCGTGGGGGATGCCCTTGCGGGTGAGGAGGCTGGAGAGGTACTCGGACTTCTCGATGGAGGTGGTGCCGACGAGGACGGGCCGGCCGGCGGTGTGGAGCTCTTCGATCTCGGCGACGACGGCGTTGAACTTGGCGCGCTCGTTGATGTAGACGACGTCCGGGTAGTCCTCGCGGATCATCGGCCGGTGGGTGGGGATGACGACGACGTCGAGGCCGTAGATCTTGTGGAACTCTTCGGCCTCGGTTTCGGCGGTGCCGGTCATGCCGGCGAGCTTTTCGTAGAGGCGGAAGAGGTTCTGGAAGGTGATGGTGGCGTAGGTGATGGATTCGCGCTGGATGGGCACGCCTTCTTTGGCTTCGACGGCCTGGTGGATGCCGTGGCTCCAGCGGCGGCCGGGCATGAGGCGGCCGGTGAATTCGTCGACGATGATGATTTCGCCGTCGCGGACGACGTAGTCGCGGTCGATGCGCTTGAGGTATTCGGCATCGAGGGCGGCTTCGAGGTGGCGGGCGAGGCGGGGGTCGCCTTCGAAGATGTTGGCGATGCCGAGGGCGCGCTCGACGCGCTCGATGCCTTCTTCGGTGAGGGCGATGTGCTTCGCCTTGTGGTCGACGATGTAGTCGACATCTTCGCGGAGGCCTTTGACGGCGCGTGCGAATTTGACGTAGGTGGCGCTCGCTTCTTCGGCCTGGCCGCTGATGATGAGCGGGGTGCGCGCTTCATCGATGAGGATGTTGTCGACCTCGTCGACGATGGCGAAGTAGAGCTCGCGCTGCGCCTTATCGCCCCATTCGCGGACCATGTTGTCGCGCAGGTAGTCGAAGCCGAACTCGTTGTTCGTGCCGTAGGTGATGTCGGCCTGGTAGACCTCTTTGCGGGTGGCGGGGCGAAGGTCCTTGTAGCCGGTGGCGGGGCCTTCGGTCTCGGGCGCGTAGCCGGGTTCGTACATGAAGGAGATGCCGGCGTTCTGGATGACGCCGACGGTCATGCCGAGGGCGTGGTAGACGGGGCCGTACCACGCGGCGTCGCGGCGGGCGAGGTAGTCGTTGACGGTGACGACGTGGACGCCGCGGCGGGCGAGGGCGTTGAGGTAGACGGGGGCGACGGCGGTGAGCGTCTTGCCTTCGCCGGTCTTCATCTCGGCGATGCGGCCTTCGTGGAGGACGATGCCGCCCATGAGCTGCACGTCGTAGGGGCGCTCACCGACTTTGCGGGCGGCCATTTCGCGGCTGACGGCGAAGGCTTCGGGGAGGATGTCGTCGAGGGTTTCGCCGTCGGCGAGGCGCTGTTCGAACTCGGCGGTCTTCGCCGCGAGCGCCTCATCGGAGAGGGCGGCGATGTCCGGGCCGAGTGCGTTGATGTCGTCGACGATGTGCTGGAGCCGTTTCAGTTCCCGCTCGTTGGAATCGCCGAGGATGCGGTTGAGGAAGCCGAGCTTGGGCATGCTATGCCCAGTGTAGCGCGGATTGGGCAAGGCGCGGCAAGGCGGGGTAACGGGGCGCGCCCAGGCTGAGCCCTGCCGTTCGCCTCAGGGGGCCTGGACGCGCGCGCTGGCTGCTGCGGAGGCGGTTTCGAAGAGCGGCTTCGCGGCCTGCTCGGAGAATTCGAACGCCGGGCCGGGGTACATGCCGATGAAGAGGATGCCGAGGAGGAGGATGGCCGCGAGGCCCCAGAGCACCGGCTGGACCCGGAAGCGGACGGTTTCGCCGACGGGGTCGAAGAGGTACATCTGGCGGATGACCATGAGGTAGTAGTAGAGGCTGATGAAGCTGTTGAGGACGGCGAGCGCGACGATCCAGATGGTTTCGTCGGTCGTGGCGCCCTGGAGCATGAAGAGCTTGGTGGCGAAGCCGGCGAAGAACGGCAGGCCGGCGAAGGAGAAGAGGGAGGCGGTGATGACGAGGGCGAGGAACGGCTGCGTCTCGGCGAGGCCGCGGAGGCCGGCGATCTCTTCGCTGCCGGTGCGGTTCACGGCCGCGGTGAGGGCGGAGAAGAGCGCGAGCGTGGTGACGATGTAGCCGACGAGGTGGACGAGAAGGCCGCTCGTCGCGTTGAGCCCGACCTGGGCGTCGCCGTAGCCGAGGGCGGCGATGCTGATGAGCATGTAGCCGACCTGGCCGATGGAGGAGTAGGCGACGAGGCGCTTGAGGTTCTTCTGCTGGATGGCGATGAGGTTGCCGACCGTCATGGTGATGGCGGCGAGGGCGAGGAAGGCCCAGCGCCAGCTCTCCGCGTCGGTGACGAAGACGGTGGAGAAGAGGCGGAGGATGAGGGCGAAGCCGGCCGCCTTCGAGAGCGTCGAGAGGAAAGCGGTGATGGGCAGCGGCGCGCCTTCGTAGGCATCGGGCGCCCACATGTGGAAGGGCGCGGCGGAGACTTTGAAGCCGACGCCCGCGAGGATGAGCATCATGCCGACGGCGACGGCGGGGTCGAGGCCGGAATCGCGGCCGGCGAAGGCCTCGGCGATGCCGGCGTAGGAGGTGGTGCCGGCGGTGCCGTAGACGAGCGAGAGGCCGTAGAGGAAGAGGGCGCTCGAGAAGGCGCCGAGGAGGATGTATTTGAGGGAGGCTTCGTTGGAGCGGAGGTCGCGCTTCAGGATGCCGACGAGGATGTAGAGCGAGAAGGAGAGAACTTCGAGCGCGAGGTAGGCGGTGAGCAGCTCGGTGGCGCCGGCCATGATGGTCATCGCGGAGCCGGCGACGAGGAGGAGGCCGTAGAACTCGCCCTGGTCGACGCCGCGCTGGCGCTTCAGGTATTCGGCCGACATGAGGGCGACGACGAAGACGATGCCGGCGGCGAGCAGGCGGAAGAAGGCGGTGAAGTCGTCGCTGATGAAGAGGCCCTGGTAGGACTTCGGGTCGCGGTCGAGGAAGGCGAGGCCGGCGGCGAACCAGGCGACGGCGCCGAGGGCGGTGAGGTAGGCGAGGAGGTCTTTGCGGACGCGCGGGGCGAAGAGCTCGATGGCGATGACGAGCAGGGCGACGCCGCAGGCGATGTATTCGGGGATGAAGAGGGCGTAGTCGCGCATCTTAGCCAGTGACCCCCGGGAGGAGGGTGACGGTGTGGCCGACCCGCTCGGTGAACGGGGCCCACCAGACGCCCATGATGACGATGGAGGCGATGAGCATCGCGCCGGAGAGACGCTCGAGCGGGGTGAGGTCCTTCAGGTCTTTCCAGTGCGGGTTGAGCGGCCCGAAGAAGACGGTCGCGAACATCCGGAGCATGTAGGCGGCGGCGAGGGCCGCGGCGAAGATGGCGAGGGCGCCGAAGACCGGGTAGGTGCGGAAGGTGCCGACGAAGATGTGGAATTCGGCGGTGAAACCGGAGAAGCCGGGCAGGCCGACGTTCGCGAGGCCGGCGATGGCGTAGAAGATGACCCAGAGCGGCATCACGCGCCCGAGGCCGCCGAACTCCTTCATGTCGCGCGTGTGCGCCTGGTCGTAGAGGGCGCCGATCATGAGGAAGACGAGGGCGGTCATCACCCCGTGGGAGAACATCTGGAGGACGGCGCCGGTGATGCCGATGGTGTTCATGGTGGCGAGGCCCATGAGCACGTAGCCCATGTGGCTGACCGAGCTGTAGCCGGAGATGAGCTTGAAGTCGCGCTGGGTGAGCGCCGCAGTCGCGCCGTAGACCGCGCCGATGGTGCCGAGGACCATGAGCGCCGGCATCCAGAAGGCGGCGCCTTCGGGCAGGAGCTGGATGCCGAGACGGATGATGCCGAAGGCGCCGAGCTTCATGAGGACGCCGGCGTGCACCATCGAGACGGCGGTGGGCGCGGACATATGGCCGTCGGGCGACCATGTGTGGAACGGCCAGAGGGCAGCGAGGACGCCGCAGCCGACGACCATGAGCGGGAAGATGACCTTCTGGGCGGTGGCGCTGATGGTGCCGTCCTGGCCGGCGGCCCAGAGCGAAGGCAGGTCGAACGTGCCGATGCCGGCCTGGTGGAACACGGCGAAGATGCCGATCCAGATGAGCACCGAGCCGCCGACGAGCATGAGGGTGAGCTTGGCGGCGCCGTACTCCTTCCGGGTGGAGCCCCAGACCCCGATGAGGAGGTAGAGCGGCATGACCGCGAGTTCGTAGAAGAAGAAGAAGAAGAACAGGTCGTAGGCGAAGAAGGTGCCGTAGACGCCGGCGAGGAGGATCCAGTAGAGGATGTAGAAGTCTTTGTTCCGGTATTCGATTTTCCAGCTGGCGAGGGCGCCGGCGAAGGCGACGACGCCGGTGAGGAGCGCCATGAGGGCGGAGATGCCATCGACCGCGAGGCGGAGCGAGATGCCGCCCGGCCCGAGGAAAGCGACGTTTTCGACCCAGGCCCAGTTGAGGTTCATCTGGGCTTCGGGGCCATCGACCCGGTAGGCGATGAAGATGTAGATGGAGAGGGCGGCGAGGATGGCGCCCGTGACGGCGGAGATGTAGCGGACCGCCATCTTCTGGGAGCCGGGGGTGAAGATGAGGATGAGCGCGGCCGCGAGCGGCAGCACCAGCGTGGCAAGGACGACGTAGCCCTGGCCTTCGTCGAAGGTCATGCGATTAGCCCCTCACCACCAGGCCGGCGAGAGCGAGCCCGATGACGCCGAGGGCGACGGCCATGGCATAGTTCGGGACGCGGCCGGTCTGGAGATATTTGAGAACACCGCCGGTGAAGCCGGTGATTTGCGCCGAGCCATCGACGCCGGTGTCGTTGACGACGTAGCGGTCGAACCACGAGACGATGTAGCTGAAGCCGAGGACGCCGCGGTCGATCATGCCCTGGTAGAGCTCGTCGAAGTAGAACTTGCGGCGGAGCATGTCGTAGACGCGGGGCTGCCAGTTCGCGAGGGCGGTAGCGCGGCGGAGGTCGTTGCCCCAGTACATCCAGGCGGCGGAGAAGATGCCGACGACGGCCATGGCGAGCGAGGCGGCGGCAAAGCCCCACTTCAGCTCGTATTCGTGCGGGCCGTGGTGCGGCAGGAAGATGAACTCGGTGATGCCGCCGGGGAAGCCGAGCGCCTTGCCGACCTCGTGGAAGACGACGAAGCCGCTGGTGATGGCGAGGAAGGCGAGGAAAACGAGCGGGCCGGTCATGACGGGCGGCGTTTCGCGCGTGTGTTCGTAGACGTGGGGGTCTGCCGGCTTGCCCATGAAGGTGCGGATGAAGAGGCGGGTGGTGTAGAAGGCGGTCGTCACGGCGCTGATGCCGAGGAGGATGACGGCCCAGGCGCCCCACTTGTGTTCGAGCACGACGAAGATTTCGTCCTTCGACCAGAAGCCGGCGAGCGGCGGCAGGCCGGCGAGGGCGAGCGAGCCGATGAGGAAGGTGGTGCCGGTGATCGGCATCTTCTTCCAGAGGCCGCCGAGCCGGTCCATCTCCTGGTTGTGGTGGGTGCCGATGATGACGGAGCCGGCGCCGAGGAAGAGGAGGGCCTTGAAGAAGGCGTGCGTCATCAGGTGGAACATGGCGACGGCCGGCTCGCCGGCGCCGAGGGCGATGAACATGAAGCCGAGCTGGCCGACGGTCGAGTAGGCGAGCACCTTCTTGATGTCGGTCTGGGCGAGGGCGATGAAGCCGGTGAGAAGCGCCGTGATGAGGCCGACGATGGTGACGGTGAGGAGCATGCCGTCGGCGACTTCGAACATAGGCAGGAGCCGGGCGGTGAGGTAGACGCCGGCGACGACCATCGTGGCGGCGTGGATGAGGGCGGAGACGGGCGTCGGGCCTTCCATGGCGTCGGGAAGCCAGACGTGGAAGGGAACCTGGGCGCTCTTGCCCATGCAGCCGAGGAAGATGAAGGCGAGGGCCGTGAAGAGATAGGGCTGGCTGAAGTGGCCTTCTTCGGCGAGGTGGATGAGCTCCTGGATGTTGAAGGTGCCGCCTTCGCGCCAGAGGAGGATGATGCCGATGAGGAGGCCGACATCGCCGATGCGGGTGGTGATGAAGGCTTTCTTTGCGGCCTCGGTGGCGGAGCGCTTCTCCCAGTAGAAGCCGATGAGGAGGAAGGAGCAGACGCCGACGAGCTCCCACGAGATGTAGAGGAGGAGGAGGTTATCGGCCATCACCAGCATGAGCATGGAGGCCGCGAAGAGCTGCAGGACCGCGAAGAACCAGTGGTAGCGCGGCTCACCCTTCATGTAGCCGATGGAGAAGATGTTCACCATCAGGGCGACGGTGACGACGACCGCGAACATCACGATGGTGATGGGGTCGACGTAGATGCCCATGCGGAGGTCGAAGGTATCGCCGATTTTCGACCACTGGATATCGTTGACGACGGGGCCGAGCTTCCCCGGGGTATCGAGGAAGTCGGCGAGGACGACGAAGAAGAGGAGGAAGGACGACGCGATGGCGGCGACGCCGAGGTAATCGCCCCCGCGCGGAAGGGCGCGTCCGAAGAGCGCGAGCACCAGAAACACGCCCGCCGGGATAGCGGCGAGCACCCAGGCCTGTTCAGCTCCCATGCGTTGTCCTGGCCCCTTTTACCACTTCATGGTCGCTGCTTCGTCGACGTTCGCGGTCGCGCGGTTCCGGAAGAGCCGGATGACGATGGCGAGCGCGAGGCCGACTTCGGCAGCGGCGACGGTGATGATGAAGACGGCGAAGATGGCGCCGACGATGCGACCTGGGTCGAGGTAGGCGGCGAACGCCACGAAGTTGATGTTCACCGCGTTGAGCATGAGCTCGACGCTCATGAGGATCATCACGGCGTTCCGCCGGGCGAGGACGCCATAGACGCCGAGTGCGAAGACGATTGCGCTGAGGGCGAGGTAGTTTTCCAGCGGCACCATCGGTCTACTCGCCCTCCTCTTGCCGAGCGACGATGATGGCCCCAACGAGGGCTACCAGCAAGAGGACGGAGGCGAGGATGAACGGGAGGCCGAAGTCCTCGAAGAGCCGCTGGCTGATGGCTTCGATAGCGATGTTGGTCGGCGATTCGGTGTTGCCGGCCCATTCGGTGCTGAGGGCGGCGACGAGCAGCACCGCGGCGACGCCGATGCCGGCGAGGAGTGCGAACGGCGCCTGCGGACCGTTCACCTTCTCCGCGCGGCCGCTCGGGTCGGCGCGGGTGAGCATGAGCGCGAGGAGGACGAGCACGGTGACCGCGCCGCCGTAGATGAGGAACTGGGTGAGGGCGAGGAACTCGACGGTGAGGATGACGAACATCACGCCGACGCCCGCCAGGCTGCCGATGAGGAAGATGGCGGAGTGGATGACGGAGCGGGAGAAGACGACGCCGGCGGAGAGGGCGATGATGCCGAGCGCGAAGAGCCACCAGATGACTTCGGTCGCCATTACTCGATGCCCTCCGGCAGGGTGCCGCCCAGCTCTTTGATGGTCTGGATGACGTCCTCGGGGATGGGTTCGCCTTTCGCGAGCGCTTCGCGGGCGCGGCGCTCGGCGCGCATGCGGCGGGCGCGGACTTTTTCGAAGCTGTTCGGGTCGCCTTTCGGACCGGTGCCGACGCCCGGCGGGGGCGTCCACGCGCCGCCGGCCGAACCGCCGCCAGCGGCCGCGGGGGCCGCCGCGCCGCCGCCCTGGCCGGCGAGGGTCTGCCAGATGCTGCCGCCAGGCGCGAGGTCGCTGCCGAGTTCGTAGAGCGTTTTCGCCAGGTCGTCCGGGATCGGCTCGCCCTTTTCGGTCAGCTCCTTGAACTGGCGCTCGGCGCGCATCCGGCGGGCGCGGACTTTTTCGTAGCTGTTCGGGTCACCCTTCGGCCCGGTGCCGACGCCCGGCGGGAACCGCATGGTGCCGTCCGGGTTCGTCCCGGAGAGGGGGGCTGCTGCGGCGCCCGCGCCACCGCCGCCGCCCTGGGCGGCGAGCGTCTGCCAGATGCTGCCGCCGGGCGCGAGGTCGCTGCCGAGTTCGTAGAGCGTTTTCGCCAGGTCGTCCGGGATCGGCTCGCCCTTTTCGGTCAGCTCCTTGAACTGGCGCTCGGCGCGCATCCGGCGGGCGCGGACCTTTTCGTAGCTGTTCGGGTCACCCTTCGGCCCGGTGCCGACGCCCGGCGGGAACCGCATGGTGCCGTCCGGGTTCGTG
>NZ_JANZZD010000031.1:21186-26182 GCF_026419595.1 Tepidiforma sp.
CTTTTTCGTAGCTGTTCGGGTCACCCTTCGGCCCGGTGCCGACGCCCGGCGGGAACCGCATGGTGCCGTCCGGGTTCGTGCCGGAGAGGACTTCGCCGGCGGGCGCGCCGGCGCCGGCGGCCCCGGGCGCGGGCGCTGCCTGGCCCGGCTTGAGGTTCTTGTAGTACTCGATGCGGTCGAGGATCTCCTGCGGGACGGGCTCGCCGCGGTCGAGGTAGGCTTTTGCCTCGCGCTCGGCGCGCATGCGCTTGGCGCGGATTTTCGATTCGGAGAGGACTTCGCCCTCGCCGGCGGCCGCGGCGGCGCCAGCCCCGGCCCCGGCGGCTGCGGCGGCGACCTTCGGCTTTTCGGGCTCGCGCTCCTGGATGGCGGCGGGCTCGCCGCGGGCGATGCGCTCGAGCTGGCGCTGGCGGTCTTCGGGCCGGGCGCCGACGAACGAGGGCGGCGGCGGCTCTTCGCCCTTCGCCTTGCGCTCGAGGAGCTCGATGTTGTCCTGCGGGCGGAACGGCCGGGCGAGCTGGCCGGTTCGGGAGACCTTCGTCAGCTCGTCGATGTCCATGTGGAGGTCGCGCCGGTCGTAGACGGCGTGCTCGTGGCCGCTCCACGTGTTGTCCATGACGATGGCTTCGAAGGGGCAGACCTCGACGCAGATGTTGCAGCGCATGCAGCGCGCGTAGTCGATCCAGAACTTTTCGACGATCTTGCGGCGGTTGCTGGTGCCCTCGGCGTACTTCGGGTTGTCCATCATGACCGCCGTCATGCAGTCGACGGGGCAGTTGCGGACGCAGACGTTGCAGCCGGTGCAGAACGGCTCGTCGTGGTCGAAGTCCCAGACGAGGACGGGGAAGGAGCGCTGGCGGACGGGGAGGGCCTTGCGGTCGTCGGGGTATTCGACGGTGACGGGCTTCCGGAGGAAGGTCGAGAAGGTGACGCCGAGCCCTTTGAGGATGCCTTTCATGACGACGACGCTCCGAGGGTGCGGTAGGTGCCGAGGAGGCCTTTGGTGGAGCGGGCGGAGGCGTGCCGGATGATGAGGAAGATGAGGAAGCCGGCGCCGACCGCGCTGGTGACGGCGAGGAGCTCCTGCGGCCAGTCGTAGTAGAGGATGATGCCGTTGACGATGAGCTGCAGGAAGGAGAGTTCGAGGAGCACCTTCCAGCTGAAGTTCATGAGCTGGTCGATGCGGAGGCGGGGCACGGTGGTGCGGATCCAGATGATGACGATGACGATGGCGAGGGCTTTGGTGAAGGTGGTGGCGAGCTGGAGCGCCCAGTGGCTATCGACCCCGAAGGGCCAGGCCCAGCCGCCGAGGAAGACGACGGAGCCGAAGACGGCGAAGCCCCACATCGAGGCGTATTCAGTGAGCTGGAACATGCTCCAGCGGATGCCGGAGTATTCGACGAAGTAGCCGCCGACGATTTCGGATTCGGCGACGGGGATATCGAACGGCGCGCGGTGGAGTTCGGAAAGCATCGCCGTGAAGAAGATGAGGAAGGCGAGCGGCTGGAGGACGATATAGGGCCGGTCCTCCTGGAGGGCGGCGATGGTATTGAGGTTGAGGGTGCCGACGCCGTTGCCCGTATCGGCGCCGGTGATCATGACGACGCAGAGGAGGGAGACGACGAGCGGGATTTCGTAGCTGATCATCTGGGCGGCGGCGCGGACAGCGCCGAGGAGGGCGTATTTGTTGCCCGAGCCGAGCCCCGCCATGAGGATGCCGACGATGTTGAGGCCGAGGACGGCGAAGACGAAGAAGACGCCGAGGGCGAGGTTGCGGACGCCCCAGTTCTCGGCGAAGGGCAGCACCATGAGGGTGAGGAGGACGGGGATGAAGGTGGCGTAGGGCGCGAGTTCGAAGACCCAGCGGTCGGCGTTCTTCGGGCGGATGTCCTCTTTGCCGACGAGCTTGATGGCATCGGCGAAGCCCTGCCAGAGGCCCCACGGGCCGGTGCGCATCGGGCCGAGGCGCTGCTGGAAGCGGGCGACGAGCTTCCGTTCGCCGTAGGTGCTGTAGATGACGAACACCGTCATGACGAGGACGACGATGACGATGCGGATGATGGCGTCGATCCAGGTGGGGAGCCCGAAGAGGGGATCGGCAAAGAGCATCATTTGTCGACCTCGCCGAGCACGATATCGAGGGAGCCGAGGATGATGATGGCGTCGGCGACGTAGGTGCCGATGACCATCTCGCGGAGGGCGGAGAGGTTGCAGAAGGAGGGCGAGCGGAGCTTCATGCGGTAGGGCTTGTTGCCGCCTTTGGCGAGGGCGTAGACGCCGTATTCGCCCTTGGTGCCCTCGGTGCGGACGTAGCATTCGCCGCTGTCGATGCGGAGGGTCTTGGGCAGGTCGGGATTGAGGACGAGTTCGCCCTCCATCTGGGAGAGAGCATCGAGGCACTGCTCGACGATGAGCGTGCTCTGCCAGGCCTCGGCCATACGGACCATGAAGCGGTCGAAGACGTCGCCGTTCGCGCCGGTGGGGATATCGAACTTGAGGTTGGGGTAGACGCTGTACGGTTCGTCCTTGCGGAGGTCGAACTTGAAGCCGGTGGCGCGGAGGCAGGGGCCGGTGAGGCCCCAGGCGATGGCCTGCTCGGGGGTGACGGGGGAGAGGCCGCGGCAGCGTTCGACGAAGATTTCGTTGCCGACGAGGAGGCCGTCGAAGTCTTCGAGGCCCTGGCGGATGGAGCCGAGCAGCCAGCGGACGCGGTCCTGGTAGTTCTCGGGCAGGTCCATCTGGACGCCGCCGGGGCGGAAGTAGGTGGGGAACATGCGGTCGCCGGCGACTTCTTCGAAGAAGTCGTAGATGCGTTCGCGTTCGCGCCAGCCGTAGATGAAGGAGGTGCCGAAGGAGCCGACGTCGGCGCCGAAGGCCCCGAAGAACATGAAGTGGGAGAGGATGCGGGAGAGCTCGACCATCATGACGCGGATGTACTCCGCGCGGAGGGGGACGCTGATGTTGCCGAGCTTTTCGACGGCCATGCAGTAGGCCATTTCGCAGGCCATGCCGGCGAGGTAGTCGGTGCGGTCCCACCAGCCCATGGCCTGGCGGTAGTCGTGGTTTTCGGTGAGCTTTTCGAGGCCGCGGTGGAGGTAGCCGATGTAGGGTTCGCAATCGACGACCTTTTCGCCGTCGACGGTGAGGACCATGCGGAAGACGCCGTGGGTGGCCGGGTGCTGGGGCCCGACGTTGATGGTCATGTCGACGGTTTCGAAGCCGTCGTCGGCGAGGGCGTGGACGCGCTCTTCGGGCCAGATGCTCATGCGGCGTACCTCGGGCTGGCTCGGCGGATGGCAGACATCAGAAGGTGAACCCCGGGGTGGCGTCTTCGATGCCCTGCAGGATCTCGGCTTTCTGGAGCGGGTGGGCCTTCAGGAGCGGGTGGATGCGGACGTCCTCATCGAGGAGGAGGTTCTTGAGGTTGGGGTGGCCATCGAAGACGAGGCCGACCATCTCGGCGGCTTCCCGCTCGTGCCAGTTGGCGGCGGGGTAGAGGTCGGTGATGCTCGGGATGTGGGGGTTGCCCGGCGGGGTGAGGACGGTGACCTGCACGGCCTGCCGGTTCTTGTAGGAGAAGAACTGGTACTTGCAGGCGAGCCCTTCCTCGAGCATGTCGATGCCGACGATGTTGCGGAGGAAGTCGAAGGCGAGGTCGCGGTGGTTCTTCAGCTCTTCGACGACGGCGCGGAAGTGCTCCGGCGGGCAATCGATGTTGGCGTCGGTGGCGGTCTGGTTGATGGCGACGGGCAGCTTACCGAACCGCTGCTCGAGCAGTTTGATGACCTGTTCGATGGGCTTCGGAGCGAGGGGTTTGCTCATCCGACCATCCGCCTGTCTTCCATGATCTTCTCCTGCAGGCGCAGGAAGCCATCGAGGAGGGATTCCGGGCGCGGCGGGCAGCCGGGGACGTAGACATCGACCGGGATGATTTTGTCGACGCCCTGGAGGACGCGGTCGTATTCGGTGTAGGGGCCGCCGTTGGTGGCGCAGGCGCCCATAGAGATGACGTACTTGGGGTTCGGCATCTGCTCGTAGAGGAGCTTGATGGCGGGCGCCATCTTCTTGGTGACGGTGCCGGAGACGATCATGACGTCGCTCTGGCGGGGGCTGGGCCAGGGGACGATGCCGAAGCGGTCCAGGTCGTGGTTCGCCATGAAGGTGCCGATCATCTCGATGGCGCAGCAGGCGAGGCCGAAGGTCATGGGCCAGAGCGAGCTCTTGCGGCTGACGGCAAGGAGGACATCGGCGCCGGTCTGGATGACGCCGGGGAGCACGATCCGGTACGCAGCCCGGGCGCGGGGCAGCTCGACGGGGCGGAGCCGTTCGGGCTCGGCGCCGTAATCCGGGACATAGGGCGGCACGGTCGCTTCGCTCATTTCCACTCCAGGACGCCTCGCTTCCAGGCGTAGACGAGGCCGAGGCTGAGGATCGCGATGAAGAGGATCATCTGCCAGAAGATGAATTCGGCGAGCGAGAGATAGGTCATCGCCCAGGGGAAGATGAAGACGGTCTCGACGTCGAACAGCAGGAAGACGATGGCGATGAGGTAGTAGCGGACGTGGATCTGCGCCCAGTTGCGGCCGATGGGGAGCATGCCGCATTCGTAGGAGATGCCCTTGGCGCGCTCGCGGGCGAAGGGGGCGAGGATGCGGGTGGCGATGAGGGCCGTGAAGACGAGGATGAAGCCCGCGATGGCGGCGATGAGGATGGCGGACCACTGGTCGTAAAAGCTCATAGGGCGCACCGGATGCGGGGGAGCATGGCCACGATGCTACGTGCCGGGGCAGGGCAAGGCGAGGTGGCTGCTGCACTCATCGGCGGCGCGGGCTCCCAGGGCTTGTGCGACGGGCACGGGCTCACGAGGGGCCCTGCCCGTGCGGTCGTGAAGAAGCACACAAACGATACCTTCGGGGGCAGGGGAGGGCAAGGGGAGGGAAAGACGGGAGGCGGGAACCGGGAGGCGGGAACCGGGAGGCGGGAACCGGGAGGCGGG
>NZ_JANZZD010000032.1:0-25174 GCF_026419595.1 Tepidiforma sp.
AACGCCCGCACCTCCGGGTGCCACCGCGGCGCCTCGGCGCTCTCCGTGAACCGTACGCCCAGCACCTGCTGGTAGACGCTGAACAGCCCTTCGATGACCGCGTCGAGCGGGAAGTACTGGGCCACTTCGAACTCATCGACCGCGTACTCCGCTTTCAGCTGTTCGTTGTGCCAGTAGCGCCAGTCCCAGATGTCGACCCGGTCCGAGCCCGTCCGCGCCTGCGCGAACGCCCGCATCGCCGCGAAGTCGCGCTCCGCTTTCACCGCCACCTTCGCCCGCAGGTCGGCGAGGAACTCCTCCACCGCCTGCCGCGTCCCGGCCATCCGCGTCTCGGTCCGGTAGTCGGCCCACGAGGCGTACCCCAGCAGCTCCGCCGCCTCCTGCCGCAGCCGCAGCGCGCGCTCCAGCAGCTCCACGTTCTGACGGCCGCCCTTCCGCTGGTCCTTTTCGAACAGCTGCCGCCGCAGCTCGCCGTCCGGGCAGTTCGCCATGAACGGCTGGATCTCCGGGTAGTCGAGCGAGACCCGGTAATACGTCACCCCGTCCCGCTCCACGGTGCGCAGCCGCTCGACCCACCCCTCCGGCATCCCGGCCAGCTGCTCCCGCGTCACCTCGATGCCGTCGTCGTAGTCGTCGATGTTGTTCCGGAACTGGATGCCGATGGCGACCAGCTCGTCCATCAGCGCCCGCAGCCGGTCCCGCTGCTCCTTCGGCAGCTCGAAGCCGTTCCGCCGGTAGTCCCGCAGTTCGAACGCGAGGTAGCGCGCGTCCTCGCCCGTCAGCCCCTTCGCCTCGTCGCTCGCTGCGAACTGCCGCACCGCCTCGTACAGGTCCTCCCGGAACGACAGTTCCACGAGGTACTTGTCGAGCCGCTCGTCCCACTCCCGCGCCGCCGTCCGGAGCCCGTCATCGGCCGAGACGTAGGCGAGGAAGGCGTACGCCCCGGAGGCGATGGCCACCGGCTCGAGCGCCTCCTCCAGCGCCAGCATCGTGTTCGCGTACGTCCGGACGCCCGGCGCGAGCGAGACGATTTCCGCGACGCCGGCCTCGCAGGCATCGATGGCGCGCTGGCAGGCGTCGCCCAGCTCGCCCGGCGTCAGCGTCTCCCACGGCACGAGGTCGAGGTCGCTCCCCATCCGGGCCTCCCTACCGCGTCAGCCACGCGAACTGCTGCGGCTTCCGCTGGCTCCGCGCGCTGATCATGATGTTGACGATCGCCGGCTTGTCGCAGGCGAGGGCGGCTTCCAGCGCCGGCCGCAGCTCCGCCGGCTCCGTCACGAAGAAGCCCTTCCCGCCGTACATCTCGGCCATCTTCTCGTAGCGCGCGTTCGGGGTGTAGGCGCTCGGCGGCACCCGCGTCGGGTCCAGTTCGTCCGGCCCGCCGCCGATGCCGTTGTTGTTGATGATGATGAAGACGATGTTGTTCAGGCCGTAGCGCGCCGCCGTCTCCACCTCCATCCCGCTGAAGCCGAAGGCCGAATCCCCCTCGATGCAGAACACCCGCTTGTCCGGGTGCACGGCCGCGGCCGCGATCGCCTGCCCCACGCCGACGCCCATCGTGCCGAACGACCCCGCGTCCAGCCGGTGCCGCGCGAAGAAGTTCGGCATCAGCGTCCGGCCGATGTCCATCGTGCTCGCGCCTTCGTTCACGATGATGGCGTCCCGCGGGATGTACTCCCGCACGTCGCGGTAAACCCGGTAGTAGCTCATCGGCACCGATTCATCGGCCATCATCTCCGCCACGGTCGCCGCGTTCTCTTCGATCTTCTTCCGCAGCCCGGTCCACCACGTCGTCTCCGCCGGGTACTGCCACGGCGCCTTCGCCAGCGCCTCGTTCAGCTGCGCCGTAATCGCCTTCGCATCGCCGACGAGCGCCACCTCCGTCGGCACGTTGTTCCCGATCTCTTCCGGCGCGATGTCGACCTGGATGACGCGCACGTTCGGGTCGAACCGCGGCGGCTGCCCGAAGTGCAGGATCCAGTTCAGCCGCGCCCCCAGCAGCAGGACGAGGTCCGCATTCTGCAGCGCGTACGACCGCGCCGGCGAAATCGCCAGCGGGTGGTCGTCCGGCACGACGCCCTTCCCCATCGGCGTCGGCAGGAACGGCAGCTGCGTCGCGTCGATGAATTTCCGCACCTCGTCCTCAGCGCGGGCGTACGCCGCGCCCTTCCCGACGATGACGAGCGGCCGCTCCGCCGACTTCAGCGCCTCCAGCGCGCGTTCGATGTTCTCCCACGGCGCCAGCGACCGCGGCGGCTCGGGGCAGCGCGGCGGAAAGTGCACCTCGCTTTCGTCCACCGTCCCGGTGATGATGTCGCCCGGCAGGTCGAGGTACGCCGCCCCCGGCCGGCCGGAGATGGTCGCCCGCACCGCCTGCTCGACGAAGAAGGGGATCCGCTTCGTGCTGTCAGGCCGGGCGGCATACTTCGCGTACGGCCGCGCCGTCTCGATCTGCGGCGCCTCCTGGAAGGCGCCCTGCCCGTTCTGGTACGAATCGTTCGCGCCGCCGATCAGGATCATCGGCCAGCAGTTCGCCCACGCGTTCGCCATCCCGGCGATGCCGTGCACCATCCCCGGCCCCGAGACGGCGAGACAGACGCCCGGCCGGCCGGTCAGATAGCCGATCGCCGCCGCCGCGTAGCTCGCCGCCTGCTCGTTCCGGAAGCCGAAGAACTTGATGCCCTCCCGCTGGGCGTGGACGGCGATCGGCACCACCGGGATGCCGACCACCCCGAACATGTACTCCACGCCCTGCTGCTTCAGGGCCTTCGCGACGATCTGCGCACCGGTCAACTCTGCCACGGGAACTCCTCCCCAATCCTCGAAACTCCGTTGTGCCGGCAACTCTACGGGAAGCCGCTCCCACCGTACACGCCGGCGCCGCCCCCGGTGTAGCCTCGTTCCATGGCCCGCGTCCGCGCCGACCTCCTCCTCGTCCAGCGGGGCCTCGCTGAATCCCGCGAGCAGGCCCGCCAGCTCATCATGGCCGGGCAGGTTCGCTCCGGCACGCGGACCCTCGTCAAGCCCGCCGAGCCGCTGGACCCGGCCGCGCCGCTCGAAGTCCTCGAACCCCTCCGCTACGTCAGCCGCGGCGGCCTCAAGCTCGAAGCCGCCCTCCGCGACTTCGGCATCGACCCTGCCGGGCTCGTCTGCCTCGACCTCGGCGCTTCGACCGGCGGTTTCACGGATTGCCTCCTCCAGCACGGCGCGGCCCGCGTCATCGCCGTCGATGTCGGCCGCGGCCAGCTCCACCATCGCCTCCGCGGCGACCCCCGCGTCGAACTCCTCGAAGGCGTCAACGCCCGCAGCCTGCCGCCGCTGCCGCCCGTCGATCTCGTCGTCGCCGACCTCTCTTTCATCTCGCTCGAGAAGGTGCTTCCCGCCGCTGCCGCCCGCGTCCCGCCGCGCACCCCCGTCATCGCCCTGCTGAAGCCGCAGTTCGAAGCCGGTCCGGCCGAGGTGCCGGCGGGCGGCGTCATCCGCGACCCGGCCGTCCTCGAACGGGTCCGCGCCCGCTTTCTCGCGTGGGCCGCTGCTCACGGCTGGGAAACCTGTGGCATCATTCCCTCGCCCATCCGCGGGGGCGACGGCAACACCGAGTACCTCGTCTGCCTGCGCACCCCGCCCGCCGGAGACGCCTGAATGCTGCGCCGCGCCGTCATCTTCCATGCCCCCCGGAGCGAAGGCGCCCTCGCCTTCGGCCGGCAGGTCGCGCAGGAGTTCGGCCGGCGCGGCATCGCCGCCGCCGTCCACGACGCATGGGGCGAACCGCCCGCTGCCGACCTCGCCGCGGCCGACCTCATCGTTTGCGTCGGCGGCGACGGCACCGTCCTCCGCACCGCGCGCATCACCATCCCCCACGGCACGCCCATCCTCGGCGTCAACATGGGCCGTCTCGGCTTCCTCACCGATATGAGCCCGCGCGACTTCTTCACCTGCATCGAGCGCATCGTCGCCGCCGACTGGCGCATCGAAGAGCGCATCATGGTCCACGGCGAAGTCATGGCCGACGGCGCGCCCATCCACGCCTTCGACGGCCTCAACGACATCGTCGTCTCGCGCAAATCCCCCGGCCGGCCCGTCTACGTCGACGTCCACATCGACGGCGCGCGCCTCGCCATCTTCCGCTGCGACGGCATCATCGTCGCCACGCCCACCGGCAGCACCGGCTACTCCCTCAGCGCGGGCGGCCCGATCCTCGCCCCCACCGAGCACCACCTCGTCCTCACGCCGGTCTCCGCCCACCTCGCGCTCGGCCGCTCGCTCGTCCTGCAGCCCGAATCCGTCATCGAGATGGCCGTCACCAGCGAGCAGGGCGCGATCGTCAGCATCGACGGGCAGGTCGATGACCCCGTCGCCGCCGGCGTCCGCATCGTCGTCCGCCAGAGCGACCACATCACCCGCTTCGTCCGCTTCCGCGAACCGTCGAGCTTCTACGCCGAGCTCGCCGAGAAGCTCGAAATGCAGCTCTCCAGCACCATGAACCCCAGTGCTTGAACGGCTCGACATCACCTCCTTCGCCGTCGCCCGGGATGTCGCCCTCGACCTCCGCCCCGGCCTCACCGTCTTCACCGGCGAGACCGGCGCCGGGAAATCGCTCATCGTCGACGCCATCGCCTTCGTCTTCGGCGCCCGCATGGGCCGCGACGTCGTCGCCGCCGGCGCCGAACGCGCCACCGTCCGCGCCCGCCTCGCCCGGGGCGGCCGCACCGTGACCGTCGAGCGCACGCTGACCATCGCCGGCCGCTCCTCCTACCGCATCGACGGCGAGCCCGCCCGCCTCGAAGACGTCCGCGCCCTCGCCGAGGGCTTCCTCGACATCCACGGCCAGTCCGAGCAGCTCGCCATCCTCCGGCCTGCCGTCCAGCTCGCCGCGCTCGATGAGTTCGCCGGCCTGCAGGACAAGCGCGCCGCCGTCGCCGCCCTCGTCCGCGAGCTGCGCGACGTCCGCCGCCGCCTCCACGCGCTCCGCACCGACGCCCGCGAGCGCGAGCGGCTCGTCGAGCGCCTCGGCTACGAAGTCGCCGAGATCGACGAAGCGGCCCTTGCCCCCGGCGAAGACGAGGCCCTCCGGGCCGAGCAGGCGCGGCTCGGCAACGCCGCCCGCCTGCGCGAAGAAGCCGAGCGCGCCCTCGCCGCCCTCGACGACCCGGCGGCCGGCGAGGCCCTTGCGGCCGTCCGCGCCATCACCGCCCGCGACCCCTCCGCCGCCGACCTCGCGGATGCCGCCGGCATCTACGAAACCGCCGCCGCCGACCTCCGCCGCGCCCTCCGCGCCTACCGCGACGCGCTCGACGAAGACCCCGAGCGCCTCGCCTTCGTCACCGAGCGGCTCGACCGCATCGCCCGCCTCCTCCGCAAGTACGGCGACACCATCGAGGCCGTCCTCGCCTACCGCGATGAGGCCGCCGCGCGGCTCGCCGATCTCTCCGGCGCCGAAGCCTCGGCCGGCGAACTCGAAGCTGCGGACGCCCGCCTCCTCGCCGAACTCGCTGAACGGGCCGGCGCGCTCTCCCGCGCGCGGCGCGCCGCCGCCGGCCGCCTCGCCGCCGCCATCGCCGCCGAACTCGATGAGCTGGCGATGGGCGGAGCCCGCCTCGCCGTGGCCTTCACCTGCGAGGACGACCCGGCCGGGCCCGCCGTCGCTCTCCCCGACTACGAGGTCATCGCGAGCGAGCAGGCCGCCGAACCCGCCGGCGCGCTCGAGCCCGTGCCCCGGGCATTCACCGAAACCGGCGTGGACCGCGTCGAGTTCCTCGCCTCGTTCAACCCCGGCGAGCCGCCGCGGCCGCTCTCCGCCGTCGCCAGCGGCGGCGAAACCTCCCGCTTCCTCCTCGCGCTCACCGTCGCGCTCGGCCAGGCGAGCGAAGGCCGCCTCGAAGTCCTCGACGAAGTCGATGAGGGCGTCGGCGGCCGGACCGGCGCCGTGGTCGGCCGGGCGCTCCGGCGGCTGGCCCGCCGCCACCAGGTGCTCTGCATCACCCACCTGCCCCAGGTCGCCGCCTTCGCCGATGCCCACTGCGTCGTCGAGAAGCGCACCGACGGCCGCCGCACCTGGTCCGATGTATGCGAAGTCGCCGGCGACGCCCGCCGCGCGGAGCTCGCCTCGATGCTCGGCGGCGTGACGCCCGCCAACCTGGCCGCCGCAGATGATCTGCTCGCCTCAGCCGCCGCGCCTGCCTGAGGCGCCCTCCACCTGCCGCCGGACCGCGACGACCCGCCGCACCGCCTCGCCCAGCGCGTAGCCCGGGTCCGAACCCGCCCGCGCTACCTGCAGCGCCACGACGACCGCTTCCAGCGCCGCGACCACATCAAGGAGCACCTGCCGCCCCTCAGGTGAATCCGTCAGCCAGTCGCTCGTCACGAAGCCAGTCTGCGGCGCGGGCGCCGGACGGCACAGGGCCGGGAGCGTGACGGCCGCGTGAAGAAGCGGGGCCGCTCAGCTCCGTTCATCGGCCCGCAGGTGGGCCGTCGCCAGGCGGTCCGCGTACGCGTTCCACCGCGAGGCGGCGTGCCCCCGCACCCACGCAACCTTCGCCAGCGGCCGCTGCTGCTTCAGTTCCCACGCCCGCTGCACCAGGTCGAGGTTCATCACCGGCCCGTCCTTCCGCTTCCAGCCGCGCGCTTCCCACCCCTTCGCCCATTCGTTCAATGTCCGCACCACCAGCTGGCTGTCGGAATAGACCGTGATCGGCTCGCCGGGCGGCGCCATTTCGAGGCCGGCGATCATCGCCGTCCACTCCATCCGGTTGTTCGTCGTCGAGGGCTCGAAGCCGTTCCGCTCCTCGACCACGGTCCCGTCGCGGACGAAGACCGCGCCCCAGCCGCCCGGCCCCGGGTTCCCCTGGCACGAGCCGTCGGTGAAGATGCCCGTCTGCGGGTCGTCGTCCCCGTTCGCGCCGCCGGGCGCCGCAGCGGCCGTGCCCGCGCCGCCTGTGCTCCGCCCGGCATCCCGGCAGCGCATGCAGCGGCGCGGCCGCCAGCCCGGGTATTTCGCCAGCGTCCCCGGCGCGATCGAAAACGTGCTCCCGCAGCGCTCGCAGGTGAACTCCGGCACGCCCAAACCCTACCGGCTCCGCCCCTTCCCGGCCACGCGCCCGGCCCGCCGCGCTACAATCCGGCATCTCATTCAACGGAGATGGCGCATGGCGGACAGGCTCGCGGGCAAGGTGGCGATCGTCACTGGCGCCGGCTCGCAGGACGACGGCATCGGCAACGGCCGAGCCATCTCCGTCCTCTTCGCCCGCGAAGGCGCCCGCGTCCTCCTCGTCGACCGCCGCCTGCCCGCTGCCGAGCACACCGCCCGCCTCATCGCCGCCGAGGGCGGCGCGGCCGAACCGTTCGAAGCCGACGTTACCTCCGAGGCCGCCTGCCGCGCCATGGTCGAACGGGCGCTCGGCCGCTGGGGCCGCCTCGACATCCTCGTGAACAACGTCGGCATCGGCATCGCGAAGCGCGTCACGGCGGTCACGCTCGAGGAGTGGGAGCTCCAGATGCGCGTCAACGTGACGAGCATGGTCCTCGCCAGCAAGCACGCCATCCCCGCCATGCTCGCCTCCGCCGGCGGCGGCGCGGTCCTCAACGTCTCCTCCATCGCCTCGCAGAAGGGCCGCGGCCTCGCGCCCTACGCTGCCTCGAAAGGCGCGGTCGAAGCGCTCACCCGCGCCATGGCCGCCGACCACGGCCGCGAGGGCATCCGCGTCAACGCCATCGCTCCCGGGCCGGCCTACACCCCGATGGTCGCCGCGCGCGGCATGCCCGAAGCCGTCCGCGAAGCCCGCCGGAAGTCGACTGCCCTCGGCCTCGAAGGCACCGCGTGGGACATCGCCGCCGCCGCCGTCTACCTCTGCTCCGATGAAGCCCGCTGGGTCACCGGCGTCGTCCTCCCGGTCGATGGCGGCGTGCTCGTGAACTGACCCGCCGTCCCTCCCCTGCGCCGGCTCTGCCCGGCGGCCGAACCTTCAGATGTGAAGGCCCGCGCCGTCCTCGCGTTCGCGCTGCTCGCCGTCGCCGCGCTCGGCGGCGCTGCGCCGTCCCGCGCGCAGCAGGCCCCGGCCTTCGTCTCGGCATCCGAAACCGCGTACCGGCTCGATACGCCCGCCGGGAAGGTCGCGGTGACCATCCGCGCCGAGTTCCTCAACCAGTCCCAGCAGGAGCTCCGCGAGCTGCCGCTCTACGTCCTCCCCCATGCGCTCGACCTCGCCGTCGCGAGCGGCGGCAAGCCCCTCCAGTTCACCCTCCAGCCCGGCGACGAAGCGGCCCGGCGCACCGCCGTCGCAACCGTCGCGCTCGCCGAGCCGCTGAAGCCGAACCGCCGCGTCACCCTCGAAGCCTCCTACCGTCTCGAACCCTCGGCCGGCCCGCTCATGACGCTCGAGCCCGGCCTCATCGAAGTCCCCTTCATCGGGCAGGGCCCCGGCTCGTGGGTCTTCGTCGATGTCCCGAAGAGCGGCGACAACGTCCTCGACCCCGGCTGCCTCGTCGGCAAAGACCAGCCTTCGGAGGTGAAGAGCGCTGGCCTCCAGCGCTGGGTCTGCGGCAACGTCTTCCTCATCGCGCTCTCGGCCGATGACCCGTCCGTCCTCGACCGCTGCGCCGCACTCGACGAGCGCTGCCGCCAGCGCTTCGACCCCGGTGTCTTCTCCGCCTTCGCCCTCTCCGTCACCGACGAATCCCGCCGCGGCGTCCTCACCGAATCCGTCACGATGCCGGACGGCCGGCAGGTCGCGATGACGCTGAAGTTCTTCCGCCGCGACGCCGACTGGGCCGCGCGGCAGTTCGCCATCGCCAGGCAGGCGTTCCCCCTCCTCGAGAGCCTCTTCGGCTTCACGTACCCCTACACCGACGTGACGATGCGCCAGTCCTACCACATCGCGAACTACGGCATCGCTGGCGTCGCCTTCTCCGGGCTCGGGCAGGTGCTCCTCTCGCACGAAACCGGCGGCATCGACGAGGAAGTGACCATCCACGAGCTCGCCCACCAGTGGGCCGGCACCACGCAGTTCGCCCGCCCCTTCCTCTGGGAGGGCCTCGCCGAGTGGGCGACCCGCGTCGTCGCGCCGCAGCTCGGCGTCGCCGTCCGGCCGCTCGACTGGAAGTCTGCCGGCTTCTCCGCCCCGCTCGCCTCGTGGGGCTCCGTCGCGGGCGGCTCGCCCGCCTACTGGTACGGGCGCTCGGGCGATTTCTGGTTCGCCTACGAAGCCGCCATCGGCGGCCGCCAGAACATGACGACCGTCCTCTCCCGCGTCGACGACGAGCCCGCCCTCTGGCCGCTCAAAGAAGGCTGGTTCATGGACCAGGGCGAGTTCCTCTCCGACCGCAACCTCGATGCGCTCTTCCTCGAATGGGTCTTCGTGCCCGAAACCGCGAAGACGCTGCTCGAACAGCGCCGCGCCGCCCACGACCTCGTCCGCGGCCTGCGGAACCGCGCCGCCGAGGCCGGCCTCGGCTCCGGCATCCCCTCCGACATCTACAACAACCTCATCGCGTGGGTCTTCGAGCCCGTCGCCGGGCAGGTCGCCGAGGGCGACCGCATCATCGCGGCCAACCGCTCGGCCGCCTCGCTCGCCGCCGGCGCGGGCCTCCGCGTGCCGGATGCCGTCGCGGTGTCCTGGGGCAAAGCGCGCCTCTCCGAGACCGCCCGCCTCATCGAAGACATGCGGCAGGCCGTCGTCGCCATCCAGGCCGCCGAGGCCGAGCTCGCCGGCGAGCCCGAAGGCTCGCGGTTCCGCGAAGGCGTCCGCGAAGCCCGCTCCCGCTTCGAGCAGGGCGACTTCGCCGGCGCGCGGACGGCCGCGGCCTCCGGCGTCACCGGCCGCGTCAACGCCGCCGCCGCCGAGAAGCTCATCGACCTCGCGAAGGAGAAGCGCGACAGCTTCAGCCCCGGCTTCTTCGGCCGCATCGGCATGCTCTTCGAAGACCCCGACGCGAAGCTCGCCGAGGCGGAAGCGGCGCTCGCCGCTGGGGACGGCACGCGCGCCCTCGACCTCGCCCGCCAGGCCTACGAGACCTGGGACGGCGCCTCCTCACGCGGTCTCCAGCGTCTCGCTGTCCTCGCGGCCGTCATGGGCGCGCTCAGCTTCGCGACCTGGCTCGTGCTGAAGCGGCTCGAACAGCCGCCGGCCGCGAAGAAACTCGGCCAGGGCCACTACATCGAGACCGGCGCCCGCGCCGGCTCCTGGAAAGACTGGGAGAACACGCCCGAGTAAGCCCCCGCCTTCATCCCGCGCCCCCGCCCCGCTACAGTCAGGAGCGTGAGCCCTGAGTTCGACGTCATCGTCGTCGGCGCCGGCCCCGCGGGCAGCTCGGCCGCGCGCGAACTCGCCGCGGCCGGCGCGCGCGTGCTCCTGCTCGACCGTGCCGGATTCCCGCGCTACAAAGCCTGCGGCGGCGGCATCCCCCGGCGCACCGCGCGCCTCCTCCCGTTTCCCATCGAGCCGGTCGTCGAGGACGACGTCAGCCTGCTCGATATCGCATGGCGCGGCCGCTACCGCTTCGTGCGCGACTCCGGCGAACCCTTCGCCGCCATGGTCATGCGCGCGCGCTTCGATGCGCTGCTGCTCGAGCACGCCCGCCGCGCCGGCGCGGAATTCCGGCCCGGTAGCGCCGTCCGCGCCCTCGAAACCGGGCCGCAGGGCGTGCTCGTCCGCACCGACGACGGCTTCGCGGCGTCCGCCTCCTTCCTCGTGGCCGCGGACGGCGCCCACTCGCCCGTCGGCCGCATGGCCGGCCTGGGCGGCGACCTCGCCGAGTGCGCTGCCTACGAAGTCGAGGTCCGGGCCCCCGGTCCGCAGCTCCGCGCCGCCCGCGGCACCGCCTTCATCGAACTCGGCTACCGGCCGTGGGGCTACGCCTGGCTCTTCCCCAAGGCGGAGGTCCTCTCCATCGGCATCGTGCTCCCGCCCGGGCAGGCCGGGACGATGAAGCAGCAGGTCGGCGCCTACTTGCGCCGGCTGGGGCTCGAATCGGCGCCGGCCGATATCGCCAAAGGACATAAGATCCGGTTCCGTCGCGGCGGGGAGGCCATCGCCTCCGACCGCGTACTGCTCGCGGGCGACGCGGCTGGTCTCGCCGACGAGTTCACCCAGGAAGGCATCTACTACGCCATCGAGTCCGGCCGCATCGCCGCCCGCGCGGCCCTCCGCGCGCTCGCCGGCGCCGGGCCGCTCACCGCCTACCAGCGCGACATCGACCGCGAGGTGATGCCGGAGCTGCGCGCCGCCCGCCTCATCGCCTACATGTTCTATGGCATGCTCGGCCGCTTCCCCGGCCCGTGGATGCGCGCCACCCGCGCCGTCCCCTACCTCTGGGACGCGTTTTTCGCGGTCCAGCGGGGCGAATCGACGTACGCGCGCGAAGCCTCCCGCGTTCCCATCCTCCCCGCCATCGCCGCCCGCCGGCTCGCCCGCGCCGACGCCTGATGCGCGACCCGAAGCGGATCATCGAGCTCCTCGCGCCCGTCTACGGCATGCCCGTGCTCCAGCCGAGCGGCGACCCGCTCGCCGAACTCATCCTCACCATCCTCAGCCAGAACACCTCCGATACCAACAGCGGCCGCGCGTTCATCTCGCTCATGCGCCGCTTCCCGTCGTGGCGTGCCATGGCCGATGCCCCGCTGGGCGAGATCGAGGCGGCCATCCAGCCCGGCGGCCTCGCCCGCCAGAAGGCCCCCCGCATCCAGGCCGTCCTCCGCGCCGTCGAGGCCCGCTCCCCCGACCTCGACCTGGCCTTCCTCCGCGGCCTGCCGCTCGAGGAGGCGCGGGCGTGGCTCCGCTCCCTCCCCGGCGTCGGCCCGAAAACGGCCGCCTGCGTGCTGCTCTTTTCGCTCGGTCTCCCGGCCCTCCCCGTCGATACGCACGTCGAGCGGGTCGCCAAGCGCCTCGGCCTCGTCCCGGAGCGGACCCCCGCCGACCGCGCCCACGACCTGCTCGAAGCGCTCGTCGACCCGGCCGACTACTACCCGTTCCACATGCTCCTCATCAAGCACGGCCGGCGCACCTGCAGCGCGCGCAAGCCGGCCTGCGACCGCTGCCCGCTGCTCGCATGCCCCTCCCGGCTCGAACCGCCCGTTGAGGCCCCCGCGGCCCCCGCGTAGAGTTCCCGCCGTGGAGTACCGCTGGCGCGCTCTTGCCGCCGTGGCCTTCGGCACCTACATGGCCACGATGGATTTCTCCATCGTCAACGTCGCGCTCCCGACGCTGGCCCGCGAATTCGACCGCTCCCCGGACGCAGTCGTCTGGGCGACGCTCATCTCCAGCCTCGCCGTCACCGGCCTCACGCTCACCGCCGGCCGCGCCGGCGACCTCTACGGCCGGAAGCGGGTCTACCTCGCCGGCTGGGCCATCTTCACGGCCGGCATGCTCCTCGCCAGCTTCGCCGCCACCCTCGAACAGCTCGTCGCGATGCGCCTCCTCCAGTCGGTCGGCGTCGCGCTCGCCATCGCCAACGGCAACGCCATCGTCACCGAAGCCTTCCCGCCGGCGCAGCGCGGCCAGGCGCTCGGCACCACCGGCGCCGTCGTCGGCGCGGGCCTGATGTCGGGCCCGATCCTCGGCGGCCTCATCCTGCAGTTCTTCTCGTGGCACGCCATCTTCCTGCTCCGGGTGCCGATCGGGCTCGCCGCGTTGCTGCTCGCCTGGGCCGTCATCCGCCCGTCGCAGCCGGCCGGCGGCCCCGGCAGCCGCCGGATGGACGTGCCCGGCGCGTTCGCCCTCTTCGCCACGCTCTCCGCCGCGCTCCTCGCGGTCAACCGGGGCCAGGCCTGGGGCTGGACATCCCCCGCCATCCTCGCCCTCTTCGCCCTGGCGGCGGCGTCGCTCGCCGCCTTCATCCGCATCGAATCCCGCTCGCCCAGCCCGGTCGTCGCCCTCGGCCTCTTCCGCGAGCGCGCCTACTCCGTCGGCGTCAGCAGCCTCGCGCTGAACTTCGCCGGCCAGTCGGCCGTCACCTTCCTCCTCCCCTTCTACCTGCAGGAGGTGAAGGGCTACTCCACGGGACAGGTCGGGCTCGTCGTCGCCACCGTGCCGCTGATGATGCTGCTCCTTTCGCCGCTGAGCGGCCGCGCGAGCGACCGCTACGGCTTCGCCCACCAGGCCACCGTCGGCATCGCGCTCGTCGCGATCGGCCTGCTCTCCCTCGCGACCATCACCGCGGACACGCCGCTCCCCGCCATCATCGCCCGGCTGGCCGTCGTCGGCATCGGCACGTCGATGTTCATGTCGCCTAACAGCGCGACCATCATGAACAGCGTGCCGCCCGACCGCCTCGGCACCGCCTCCGCGAGCGTCGCGACCGCCCGGAACATCGGCAACGCCGTCGGGCTCGCGCTCGCCAGCGCGGTGCTGGTCGCCGTCGCCACGGCTTCCGCCGGCTTCGCCGCCTCCCGTGTCGCCGACCTCCCGGATGCCGCCATCGTCGACGGCGTCCGCGCCGCGTTCGCGGCGGCCGGTGTCGCCTCATCGTTCGCCGTCGTTGCGTCCCTGTTCCGCGGCCAGCGCCGCGTCACCGTCATCGCCGCCGAGCAGGCGCCCGTCCCGGGCGGCGGGAACACCCCCGCACACTGACCGCTGAAGGAGAACGTCATGGAACGCCGTTTCGAAGGCAAGGTCGCCGTCATCACCGGGGCTGCGGGCGGCATCGGCCGCGCCGCCGTCGAACGCTTCGCGCAGGAAGGCGCGAGCATCGTCGCCGTCGACCTCCCCGGCACCGCGCTGGATGAGGCCGTCGCCGCCGCTGAGGCTGCTGGGGCCCGGGCCGTTGCCGTCCCCGCCGACGTCACCCGCGCGGCCGACGTCGAACGGTACGCCGCCGCCGCGCGCGACCGCTTCGGCCGCATCGACGCCTTTTTCAACAACGCCGGCATCGAAGGCTGGATCGGTCCCATGCTCGCCTACCCGGAGGAGCAGTTCGACCGCGTCCTCGCCGTCAACGTCAAAGGCGTGTGGCTCGGCATGAAATACGTCGCGCCCGTCATGGCGGCCAACGGCGGCGGCTGCATCGTCAACACCGCCTCCGTCGCCGGCCTGAGCGGCACCCCCGGCATCATCGCCTACGGCGCCAGCAAGCACGCCGTCGTCGGCATGACGAAGACGGCCGCGCTCGAACTCGCTCCGATGCGCATCCGCGTCTGCGCCGTCTGCCCCTCGCCGATCGAGACGCGGATGATGCGCGCCCTCGAACGCGGCATCAACCCGGACGAGCCCGAGGCCGTCCACCAGCAGTTCGCGGCGACGAACCCCCTCGGCCGCTACGGCGAGCCCGCCGAAGTCGCGGCCCTCGTCGCCTACCTCTGCAGCCCCGATGCGAGCTACCTCACCGGCACCATCATCCCGATCGACGGCGGCCGGATGGCCCGCTGACTGGAGAAACCGGCGCCCCCGGCCGATTTTCCGAATGTGAAAGGTGCGGAGCCGGCGATCGTCTGCGAAGCCGTCTCCCGCCGCTTCGGTGAGCGGCTGGCGCTCAGCGGCCTCACCCTCGCCGTCGAGCGCGGCGAAATCCTCGGCCTCCTCGGCCCGAACGGCTCCGGCAAGACGACCACGCTCCGCATCCTCGCCACCCTGCTCCAGCCCCACGAAGGCGCCGCCCGCGTCCTCTCGTTCGACGTCGCCCGCGACGCGATGGAAGTCCGCCGCCGCATCGGCGTCATGCCCGAACGCCCGAGCCTCTACGAGCGGCAGACGGTCGAGGCGAACGTCAGCTTCTGGGCCGAAGCCCACGGCCTCGCCGACCCCGCCGGGGCGGTGCGCGACGCCCTCCGGTTCGTCGGGCTCGAAGACCGCCGGCGCGACCCGGTCGGCAGCCTCTCGAAAGGCCTCAAGCAGCGCGTCGCCCTTGCCCGCGCCATCGTCCACCGCCCGCCCGTGCTCCTGCTCGATGAGCCGTCCTCCGGCCTCGACCCCTCGGCAGCGGCGGCGATGGAAGGCCTCATCCGCGACCTCGCGCGCGACGGCGCGACCGTGCTCCTCAACACCCACCGCCTCGCCGAGGCCGAACGCCTCTGCGACCGCGTCGCCATCCTCCGCGAAGGCCGCCTCCTGCGCATCGGCACGCCCCGGCAGGTCCGCGCCGCGCTCCTCGGGCACATCGTCGAAGTCGAACTCGCGGGCATCGTCGATGCCCCTGCGCAGCGGGCCGTCGAGTCGTTCCCCGCGGTCCGCGAGACGTGGTGGGCGCCGTCCGCCATCCGCGTCCGCCTCGCCGATGCCGAGCGCGACACCCCCGAACTCGTCGCCCGGCTGGTCAGCGCCGGGGCGCGCATCATCGCGGTGCGCCCTGCCGGCGACCTCGAGCGCGCCTACCTCGAACTGATGAGCCAGCCCCTCCCCGGGAGCCTCGCCGCATGAACGCCATCATAGCCCGGCCGCCGGTCCGCGCCCTCGCGCGCAAGGAGCTCCGCGAACTCCGCCGCCACCGGATGATCGTCGCCACCGCCGCCATCCTCCCGGTTGCGTTCCTCGTCCTCCCGGTCGCGAACCTCCTCTTCTACGACCCCGCCCGCGCCATCGGCGGGCCGGACTTCGCCGTCGGGCAGGCGATGTTCTGCTTTTTCCTCACCCCGGTCATCATGCCGGCCACGATGGCGGCCTACGGCATCATCGGCGAACGCGACCAGGGCACGCTCGAACCGCTCCTCACCCTCCCGCTGAGCGACCGCGAGCTGCTCGCCGGCAAGGTCGCCGCAATCCTCCTCCCGACGCTCACGGCGTCGTTCGCCATCTACGCCGTCTACATGGCGGCCGTCGCCGCCGTCGTCAGCGAACCCGTCCGGTCGCCGGCGCTGGACTGGACGTGGCCGTTCGGCCTGCTGCTGACGGGTCCGCTCCTTGCGCTCTTCTCGACGCTCACCGGCCTCGTCTTCTCCGCCCGCTCGAAAGATGTGCGCGTCGCCGAGCACCTGAGCGGCCTCGTCCTGCTGCCCTCCATGCTGCCCGTCCTGCTCATCGTCACGCGGACCATCGAGCCGTCGCTCCTCACCTGGCTCGGCTTCGCCGCGGTGCTCGCCCTCGTCGATGCGGCGCTCTGGAAGACTGCCGTCCGCGCCTTCGACCGCGAGCGCGCGATCAGCACCGTCTGAGTTGCGGCCGCTCGCCTTCGCGCTGTCCCCGCCGTAGCCTTGCCCCGTGAGCGACGCCGACCCGTCCGATGCGGTCCTCGCCGGCGCCCGTGCGGCTGCCCCCATCGCCCTCGTCGTCGCCGTGTTCGGGGCCTCCTTCGGCGTGCTCGCGCCGGCCGCCGGCTTCAGCCCCGCTGCCGCGCTCGTCATGTCGGCGACCACGTTCGCAGGTTCCGCTCAATTCGCTGCCGTCTCGGTCCTCGCCGAGGGCGGGAGCCTCGCCGCCGCCGTCGCTGCGGCGCTCCTGCTCAACGCCCGCTACGGCCCGATCGGGCTCTCGGCGGCGCCTGCGCTGAGGGGCGGGCCGGCGCGCCGCTTCTTCGCCGCACAGCTCCTCGTCGACGAATCGTGGGCGATCGCTGCCGGGCCGTCGGGCCGCATCGCCCCCCGGCGGCTGCTCGGGGCCGGCGGAGCCCTCTACCTCGGGTGGGTCGCCGGGACGGCCGCGGGCCTCGCGGCGGGGACCGCCGTCGCCTCGCCGGCGGCGCTCGGCCTCGATGCCGCCTTCCCCGCGCTCTTCCTCGGGCTGCTCGCGCCGCTCCTGCGCAGCCCCGCCGGCCGCCGCGCGGCCGCCGCCGGCGCCGTCATCGGCCTCGCGCTCACGCCGGTCGCGCCGCCCGGTGTGCCCATCATCGCCGCCGCGCTGGGCGCGTTCGCCGGGGCTGCGCGCTCGTGAGCGCCGCCTGGGCGGCCGTCGTCCTCGTCGGCCTCGGCACCGCTGCCTTGAAAGGGGCTGGCCCGCTCTTCTTCGGCGGCCGCACCCCGGGCGAGCGGCTCAACCGCCTCCTCGAAGCGCTCGCGCCGGCGCTGCTCGCCGCGCTCGTCGCGACCTCCACCGCCGCCGACGGCGGCCGCCTCGCGCTCGATGCGCGCTCAGCCGGCGTCGCCGCCGCCGCGCTGCTGCTCGCGTTCCGGGCGCCGGCCATCGCCGCCATCGCCGCCGCCGCGGCCGTCGCCGCCCTCGTCCGCGCGGCCGCGTGAACGGACGCGCCTACGCCGGCGCCCGCACCACGAGCACGGGCCGACCGCTCGCCCGGATGACCTCCTCCGCGACGCTCCCTGCGAGCAGGTGTGAGAGCCCCGAGCGGCCGTGCGTGGCCATCGCGATGACGTCGGCATCCAGCTCGTTCGCCAGCTCGATGATCGCCTTCGCCGCCTGGTCCGCCCACTCCACGTGGACCGTGACCGCGGCGCCCGGCAGCTCCGCCTTCGCGATGTCCTCCAGCTTCTCCCGCCACTCGGTCGATTTCCGGGCGATCGCCTCGCCGTGGCTCTCGATCAGCCGCGGCGCAGGGATGCGGATCGCCGCGGTGCCGAACGCCGCCCCGAGCGGCTCGCGGACCGGATGTTCCGACCTGCCGCGGACCGCGCCGGGGTCGAGCACCGTCGCCAGGTGCACCTCGATCCCGGGCGCCATCTCCACGAGCCGGCGCACCGCCGGCATGATCGCCAGCGCCGTCGCGCTCCCATCCAGCGGAACCAGTGCGCGCATCGCCGAACCTCCAGCCGTTTCCCGCATCCTGCCCGGCCACGCTCATCGCGCCACCGGCCATTCGGTCCACCCCGCGCCGTCCGGCCGGCCCGAACGTCAACAAAACGTTATCTTCGAAAAATTCCGCTCCCGCCCTCTTGCGCTCCCTGCTGAGCAGGTGCTAAAAATTGCGTGGGTCGCGCTGGATGTCGTGTCCGCTCCACACATCCACCGGCCCTATTTTGTTGCCACTCGGCGGTGCCCTTCCCGCCGCCTGCTGGTACACTCGAGCCCGATGAAGACGCGCCTCATCTCCGCCACGATCGCCGCCTCCCTGTTCGCCCTCGCGCTGGCCGCGCCCGTCCTCGCCGATGACGGCCACGGCGCGCCGGACCCGATGGTCCAGTCCGGCGGCGGCGGGAGCGGCGTGCTCGAGCCCGTGCTCTGGTCGCTTGCCGGCGTCGCCATCTTCGCCGTCGGCCTCGGCGTCCTCTACCTCCTCAAGCGGCAGGTCGGCGGCTTCCCCGAGAACCCGGACTGGGTCGCGCCGATCTCCATCATGCGCTCGCGCGACCTCCCGGCGGACGATGGCGACGCCCACGGCCACGGCGACAGCCACGGCCACGACGCCCACGCTCCCGCCCACTGACGGCGCGCTCCTCGGCGTTCATCGGAAACGAACGAGCCCGGCTCCTGAGAGCCGGGCTCGCTGCTTCTCGCTGGTGCGTCCGCGCTACGTCAGCTTGAGCGACAGCGTCTGCGCAAGGTCGAGGTGGATGCCGGGCCCCATCGTCGTCGTCAGCGTCGCGCTGCGGATGTACTGGCCCTTCGCCTCCTTCGGCTTCGCCGCGTTCACCGCCTCGATGAGCGCCGCCATGTTCTCCTTCAGCTTCCGGTCCTCGAAGCTGACCTTGCCGAGCGGCACGTGGATGTTCGCGAGGCGGTCGAGCCGGAACTCGACGCGGCCCTGCTTCGCCTCCTGGACCGACTTCGCGATGTCCTCCGCGCCGACGACCGTCCCCGAGCGGGGGTTCGGCATCAGGCCGCGCGGGCCGAGGATGCGGCCGAGCCGGCCGACCTTGCCCATCATTTCGCGCGTCGCGATCGCCACGTCGAAATCGAGGAACCCGCCCTCGATCTGCTTGATCAGGTCATCGCTGCCGACGAAATCGGCGCCGGCCTCGCGGGCGGCCGCCGCCGCATCGCCCTCGGCGAACACCAGCACGCGCATCACCTTGCCGAGGCCGTGCGGCAGCACCGTCGAACCGCGGATCTGCTGTTCCGCATGCCGCGGGTCGAGCCCCGTCTTGATGTGCAGCTCGACCGTCTCATCGAACTTCGCCGGGTGGATCTCCTTCGCCAGTGCGATCGCTTCGTCCACCCCGTAGAGCCGCGACTTGTCGACCTTCGCGGCGGCTTCCCGGTAGCGCTTCCCGTGCTTCGGCATCAGTCCACCACCTCGATGCCCATGCTGCGGGCCGTCCCTTCGATGATCCGCATCGCTTCCTCGACCGTGTTCGCGTTCAGGTCCGGCAGCTTCGTCTCCGCGATCTTCCGGATGTCCTCGACGGTCACCCGGCCGACCTTGTTGAGGCGCGGGTTCCCGCTCCCCTTTTCGATGCCCGCCGCCCGCCGGAGCAGGTCCGCCGCCGGCGGCGTCTTCAGGACGAACGTGAACGACCGGTCCTCGTAGACCGTCAGCTGGGCCGGGATGATCAGCCCGATCTTGTCCTGCGTGCGGGCGTTGTACTCCTTGCAGAACTCCATGATGTTCACGCCGTGCTGGCCGAGCGCGGGGCCAACCGGCGGTGCCGGGTTCGCTTTCCCGGCGGGCAGCTGCAGCGTGAGCACTGCCCTCACTTTCTTCGCCAATGTCGTCTCCTTGTGTCCAAGCGGCGCGGTGTCCCGCGCCTCCACGAGTCCCGCCGAATCCGGCGAGCCAACTATCAAGTATCGCCGGTCCGCCGCTCTCGAACAAACCCGTCCCGCCCGGCGCGGCCGCGCTTCCCTCGCGCCGGGCGAACCTTTCGCCCCGGGTAAAAGGCGATTTACCGGAAAGATGACTTCCCCGAACCGCCCTCGTGCGTATACTCCCCGAATCGCCCTCGCGTTCTATGGCTCCCATCGACGTGAGGGCGAACACAGCATGGGGGGACCTCAACGACCTATGTCCGAAAACTACTGGACGCGAAAGCTCGCCCGGCAGGGCATCAGCCGGCGCCGTATCCTCGGCGGCGCCGCAACCGCTGGCATCGGCGCGGCAGCCCTCGGCCTCGTCGGATGCGGCGACGACGACGACGATTCCGGCCCGAGCGGCGGCTCCACGGCCCCGTCCGGCTCCGGCACGCCCGCCGCCAGCCCGACCGGCGCGGCCCAAACTCCGCAGAAAGGCGGCCGCGCCCGCTTCGTCTCCGCCAACAACACCTGGGACACCTTCGACGTCGACCGCTCCCGCTTCTCCCCGGTCGCGTGGCTCATGGGCATGACGAACCTCGGCGTCACCCAGTGGAAGAGCTTCACCAGGGCCGAAATCGAAGGCGCCTTCGCCGAGAAGTGGGAGCAGCCCGACCCCAACACCATCGTCTTCACCGTCCGCCAGAACCTCTTCTGGCACGATAAGCCGCCCGTCAACGGCCGCCAGGCGACCGCCGAGGACATCGCCTTCTTCATCGAGCGCAACAAGAATGGCAAGCTCCTCGACGGCACCGTCGACCCGAACTTCTACCGCAAGTCGGCCTACCAGAACGTCGACAAGGTCGAAGTCGTCGACAACCGCACCGTCCGCGTCACCTTCACCAAGCCGGACCCCTTCTTCCTCACCACCCTCGCCGGCTCCTACTCGAAGGTCCAGGCCCCCGAGGCCGTCCGCGCCTTCGAAAAGGACTACGCCAACATGAAGGCCGACCTCGTCATCGGGACCGGCGCCTTCGTCCTCCAGAAGTGGAGCGCTGACGGCGATTCCGAATGGGTCCGCAACGAGAAGTTCTACACCCAGGTCAACTGGGACGGCGTCAAATGGCTCCCGCTCTTCACCGACCAGACGGCCCAGCAGGCCGCGTTCGAGCAGAAGCAGCTCGACGCCTTCACGCCGACCCAGAACCAGGTCATCCAGGACCTGCTGAAGCGGTACGAAGGCAAGATCCACGAGGTGAAGATCTTCGGCGGCAACCCGCAGGCCGGCACCTACTACGGCGGCGCGGCTCCGTGGAATAACCCGAACCTCATCGGCGCCATCTTCCGCGCGCTCGACCGCCGCGCCCTCATCCAGTCGCTCCTCCAGGGCAAGGGCGTCCTCTCCGGCAACGTGCCGCCCACGCAGGCCGCCTTCGCCATCACCGAGAAGGAGCTCATCACCTTCCCCGGTTACCTCGAAGACCGCGCGAAGGATGAAGCCGAGGCGAAGAAGATGTGGGAAGCCGGCGGCGGCCCGGCGCTCGGCGACATCATCGTCGACATCCCGGACATCTGGGAGGGCCTCTACTCCGGCGGCGCCGCCCTGATCACCAACAACCTCAAGCGCGTCCTCGGCAACAACTTCGTCGCCAAGATCGAGCCGTACGCCACGATCACCAACAAGATCGTCAAGCAGGAGTACGGCAACGGGAAGAACAACATCTGGTACGGCTGGATCACGGAGGTCTCCGACCCCGAGCCCACGCTCCTCAACTACCTCCAGTACAACTCGACCCAGCCGCAGTTCCAGCAGTTCGGCGTCAAGATCGATAAGGTCGACCAGCTCACCGCGCAGGCCGTCACCGAGTTCGACATCGCCAAGCGGCAGGAGATCGCCAAGGAAGTCATGCGCGAGCTGGTGAAGAACTACGGCGCCGGCGTCCCCTACAACATGGTCGCCGTCAACTCCTCCCTCCGCTGGAACTACCTCAAGTACCCGGAGGCCGTCGCCTTCGTCCAGATGCACCAGTACGGCACCCAGTTCTGGTTCGACCAGAACGACCCGACCTGGCAGGGCCGGCCGGCCTGACGTCGCTTCTCCACTGCGGGCCGAGAGGCGCTAGAATGCGCCCTCGGCCCGCAGTGCACGTTCAAAGGGACAAGGGGGACAGCAACCGTGAGGACCTACATCCTGCGCCGGGTGATCGTGAACATCCCGGTCATCTGGCTGGTCGCGACACTCGTCTTCTTCGCGACCAGCGTCCTGCCGGGCGACTTCGTCGCCCAGCGCATCGCCGCCCAGGACCCGACATCCGGCGACCCGGCCGCCCGCCAGGCGCAGATCGATGCCGTCCGCAAGGATCTCGGCCTCGATAAGCCGGTCGTCCAGCGCTACTTCATCTACCTCGGGAACCTCCTCCGCGGCGATTTCGGCATCTCCTACCAGACGCGGGAGTCGGCCCTCGAAGGGATGAAGGAAGGCCTCCCCTACTCCATCCAGCTCGCGCTCATGTCCCTCGTCATCGGCATCGTCACCTCCGTGCCGATCGGCATCATCTCCGCCATCCGGCAGGACAGCCTCATCGACTACGTCCTCCGCGTCTTCGCCATCCTCGTCCTCGCCATGCCGAACTTCTGGCTGGCGACCATGGCGGTGCTCTACGTCGTCCGCTGGGGCCTCTGGGAGGTGCCCATCTCCAGCGCCCCACTCCTCTGGGAGGACCCGGGCGCCAGCATCCGCCTCTTCATCATCCCGGCCGTCGTCGGCGGCCTCGCCTCCGGCGCGGGCGTGATGCGGCTCCTCCGCTCCCAGATGCTCGAGGTGCTCCGGCAGGACTACATCCGGACTGCCTGGGCGAAGGGCATGCGTGAGCGCGTCATCATCATCCGCCACGCGCTCAAGAACGCCCTGGTGCCGGTCGTGACCGTCCTCGGCCTCACGTTCGCCGGCCTCCTCTCCGGCAACGTCGTCTTCGAAAACATCTTCGCCATCCCGGGTGTCGGCCGGCGCATCCTCGCCGCCATCGTCGCCCGCGATGTCCCGGTGGTGCAGGCGTTCGTTCTCGTCATCGCCACCTTCGTCGTCTTCGTCAACCTCGCGATCGACCTGCTCTACGGCGTGCTCGATCCGCGCATTCGGTACTCCTAGGAGGAAGCTGCCATGGCTCAGGAACAGGCAGTGATGGAACGGCCCGGCACCTTCGGCGTGCCGCGGAGCCTCAGCGACCGCCCCGTCTACGTCCGGGCGATGGTCCATACCGGCCGCTTCTTCCGAAACAAGCCCCTCGGCGGCTTCGGCGTCGTCGTCATCGCCCTCTGCGTCTTCGCCGCCATCTTCGCCGACGTGATCGACCGGTACGACCCCGAAGAGATCTTCAAAGCGCCGAACCCCGCCTACGACCCCGAACTGGCGGAGAAGGCCCTCACCGACCCGACCATCCGCCTCCAGTACCCGCCGGAAAAGCTGGAGAAGAACGACTTGCCGATCCGCTTCGGCGGGCCCAGCTCGGCTCACTGGCTCGGCACCGACGGCCTCGGCCGCGACCTCTACTCCCGCATCATCCACGGCTCCCGAACCGCCCTCTACGTCGGCCTCGGCGCCGCCCTCATCGCCACCATCAGCGGCGTCATCGTCGGCCTCGCGAGCGCCTACTTCGGCGGCTTCGTGGACTTCTTCGTCCAGCGCATCGTCGATACGCTCCAGGCGTTCCCGCCGCTCGTCCTGCTGTTGCTGTTCGGGCAGGTCGTCGCCAACCCCACCCTCACGGTGAACACCATCGCGCTCGGCATCTTAGGCACGGCGAGTTCGTCGCGCGTCGTCCGCAGCGCCGTGCTCGCCGTCCGCGAGGAGGTCTACGTCCTCGCCGCGCGCACGCTCGGCGCCAGCGACCTCCGCATCATGATGCGCCACATCTTCCCCAACATCACCGCGCCGATCATCGTCACCTTCACCAGCTCGATCGGCATCTACATCCTCGTCGAGGCGACCCTCGCCTTCCTCGGCCTCGGCGACCCGACGGTTCCCTCCTGGGGCAAGATGATCGAGGAAGGCCGCCGTAACGGCCCCTCGAACCCGTGGATGGCCTTCATCGTCGGCATGGCGCTCACCTTCGTCGTCCTCGGGTTCAACCTCGCCGGCGATGCCCTGCGCGACGTCCTCGACCCGCGCCTCCGCGGCCGGGGCGGTCGCGCCGGCTTCTGACGGGACAGGCCGTCCCTCGAAGCAATCCGAACGCAGCGCGAAGCGCCCCGGCCAAACTGGCCGGGGCGCTTCGTTCATGCGCCGATGTCGAACGCGGCGTTGACGCTGACGGGCTGGACCGCCCTTAGACCCGCTCCACCTGGAGGAAGTCGAGCTCGACGGGCGTCTCGCGCCCGAACATGTTCACGATGACCTTCACGCGGCCCTTTTCGGTGTTGATCTCGTCCACCGTGCCGACGAAGTCCTCGAACGGCCCATCCACGATGCGCACCGACTGGCCCGGCTGGAACGCCACCCGGACGCGCGGCTGTTCCATCCGCATCGCACGGAGGATGTGGTTCACTTCCTCCTTCGAAAGCGGGACCGGCGCCGTGCCCGAGCTGACGAAGCCCGTCACGCCCGTGGTGTTGCGGATGAGCTGCCAGACGGCGAGCGCCTCCTGACGCTTCTTCGCCTCGTTCTCGTCCGCCCCCGCCTCCCGCGCGCTCGCCTTCGTATCGGCGTCCTTCATCGCGTCGAGCGGGATGGTCTGGACGAGCACGTAGCCGGGGTAGAGCTTCCGCTTCACCGTCCGGCGCTGGCCGTCGCGGATTTCGATCTCGTCCTCGGTCGGGACGATGACGTGGAAGATCTTGTCGCTCGCGTCGACCTTGGCGACGGTCGCCTTGATCGCGTTGCGGACCTTGTTCTCGTGGCCGCTGTAGGTGTGGACGAAGTACCAGCGCCGCGTCGGGTCGTTGATCTCCTCGTCGGTCAGCTGCTCCTGTTCGAGCGCGTCCTCGTCCTTCCGCCGCCGCGGCGCGCGCTTCGGCTTCTGGTCGGGTCCGATATCGGAAAGCGCCGTAATCGCCTTCGGTTCGTCAGTCATCGTTAGAAGAACAGCCTCTCGATCGTCCAGCCGAAGACGAGGTCGACCGCGCCGAGGAAGAGCCCCATCAGCACGGCCACGATGGCGACCACGATGGTGAGGTAGCGCGTCTCCTGGAAGGAGGGCCACGTCACCTTCCGCAGCTCCGCGATGACGTCGCCCACGAACCGCGGCTGCAGCCGCTTCAGGAACCCGAACGGGTTCCGCTTCGGGGCCTCCGGGCGGGCGATCGGCCCGGCCGGGGCCGAAGGCCGCGGCAGCGACGTCCGCGGCGCGCGAACCCCGTCGGCCGGCTGGGAACCCTCCGGCGCAGCAGTCGCCGCGCGCCGGCGTTGTGTTCGTGCCATCGGCGTTACCGCGTCTCCCGGAACAGGACGTGCTTCCGCAGCCCCGGGTGATACTTCTTCAGCTCGAGCCGGCTGGAATCGTTCCGCCGGTTCTTCTGGGTGGTGTACCGGTACACCGGCCCCTCCGTGCTCTGGAGGTGGATGATGATCCGGTCCCCCTTCTTGCTGGCCATGGCTCTCTCCCTCCTGCCCGGGCAGGCAAACCTCAGGCGAGGATCTTGGTGACGACGCCGGCGCCGACGGTGCGGCCGCCTTCGCGGATGGCGAAGCGGAGGCCGTC